>JAQGHZ010000475.1 GCA_028291485.1 Rubritepida sp.
CGCTCCGGCGGCACCACCGCGCCCGGCGCCGACAGCACGCTTCCGTCGACCCCGATGCTGCCGCCGGTGGGGTCCACGAAGCCCGCGATCATACGCAGCGTCGTCGTCTTGCCGCAGCCGGAGGGGCCGAGGAGCGAGACGAACTCGCCTTCCTCCAGCGACAGGTCCACGCGATCGACGACGGTCTGTTGGCCGTAGGCCTTGGTCAGGCCGGAAAGCTCGAGGCGGGGCACGCTAGAGCCCTTTCCGTTCGCAAGAGCTCACTGCAAAGCCTCTAGCTCGTTGTGTGAGAGCGTGATTCACGCTTCCGGCGATTCCGCTTGCAGCGATCACGCTCTATTCCCTCCGCAGCATGAAGTCGCGCCCCACCAGCTTCATGCCGATGCCGACGATGACCATGGTGATGAACAACAGGATTCCGCCGAAGGCGGAGACGACCTCGAAATTGCCCTGCTCGGTCAGGTCGTACAGCAGCACGGACATGGTCCGCGTGCGCGGGCCGACCAGGAAGACGGCCGCCGAGAGCTCCCGCGAGGCGACGATGAACACGACCAGCCAGCCGCCGAGCAAGGAGGTCTTGAGCAGCGGCGCCGTGACCTTGCGGATGGCGTGCAGACGCCCGGCGCCGAGGATGCGGGCGGCTTCCTCCATCTCCGGATGCACGGCGCGGATCGCCGCCTGGGAGCTCGCATAGGCGATCGGCAGGAAGCGCGCCGTGAAGGCGAGGATGAGGAGCAGCGCGCTGCCGTAAAGCGACAGCGGCGGCCCGGCATAGGCGGCATAGAAGCCGATCGCCAGCACGATGCCCGGGATGACGAAGGGCGCCATGGCCAGGAAGCCCAGCGCATCGGCGAAGCGCATCAGGCGGCGGACGACGATATAGGCGACCAGCAGCGCGAGGAGGCTCGCCATGGTCGCGGAGGCCGCGGAGAACCACACCGTGTTCCACACCGCCTGCGGCGCCTGGTCGTGCTCGAACAGCAGGAACCGGTAGTTGCGCAGCGTCAGGTTGTCCAAGGAGAAGCCGCGCCCCCAGGCCTTGGCGAAGGAGGCCTGCAGCAGCACGACCAGCGGCTTGCCGACGGACAGCAGCCCGACCGTCACGCACCAGCCGAACAGCACCCAGCGCCAGGGGCCGAGCTTCACCTCCCGCCGCTCGCCGCCCTTGCCGGTCTGGGAGACGAAGCCCTTGCGGTTCAGCATCAGCTTCTGCACGGCGATCAGCGCGACCGTGATCAGCAGCAGCGGAATGGCGAAGGCGGCGGCGACCTCGACGCGGACCGGGTCTTCGAAGAACTGCCAGAGCTGCGTGGTGACCACGTTGATCCGCGCGGGGATGCCGATGATGGCCGGCGTGCCGAACAGCGCGATGGTCTCCAGGAAGATCAGGATGAAGCCGCCAAGGATCGACGGCCACACCAGCGGCAGCGTCACGCGGCGCATCGTCACCCAG
This sequence comes from Rubritepida sp., assembly GCA_028291485.1. Lineage (GTDB taxonomy): Bacteria > Pseudomonadota > Alphaproteobacteria > Acetobacterales > Acetobacteraceae > Roseococcus. Next base: position 1,454 of record JAQGHZ010000475.1, read on the forward strand.
GTGCCGCCGCCCAGGATGTTGGCGGCGTCCTCCATCACGGACGAGATCAGGTCCAGCGCGGACTTCACGAAGATGAAGACCAGCGGGAAGGAGTGCAGCGCGATGACGAAGGCCATGCCGCCGAAGGTGTAGATGTTCACCAGCGGGTCCTGCGCCCCGGTGACCGCGCGCCAGACCACGTTGATCCAGCCGGAATTCGGCCCGGCGAGCAGGATCCAGCCGATGGCGCCGAGATAGGGCGGCATGACGAAGGCGGCGAGCACCACCGCCCAGGTGAATCCCTTGCCCGGCATGTCGGTGCGCGAGACGGCCCAGGCCATCGGCACCGCGATGACGGTCGAGATCGTCGCCGAGAGCAGCCCGAGCAGCAGCGAATTGCGCAGCGCCTCCAGGTAGCGCGCGCGGCCATAGGCCGTCAGGTAGTTCTGGAAGGTGAACTCGCCCGTCTCCTGCATCTCGAAGGAGATGACGAGCATCTTCAGCAGCGGTGCCGCGACCAGGACCAGCAGGGTCGCGATCAGTGCGACCCACAGCAGCATCACCGGTTCCAACCGGCGGAACCGGCTGGGCCGCAGCGCGGGTGCGGCCGGCAGGGCGGGCGCGGCCGGCAGGGCGGTGGCGCCCTCGCTCATGCCGTGATCCTCAAACGCGGGCCCCTCAAACGCCGAAGAGCTCGCGCCAGGTCTCGCGGACCTCCGGCACGCCGCGCTCCGCCTCCTCGAGGCTCGGCGCGAGCATGGTGACCTCGTCGAGCGGGCGCGCCCCCTCGGGCGGCGGCACGTCGGGGCGGATGCTCTCGTTGAACAGCATCCGCACCGCCGTGGACAGGCCCGGCCCGGTGGTGAACTCCATGAACAGCTTCGCCGCATTCGGGTGGGGCGCATTGCGGGGAATGGCGGAAGGCGACAGCGCGGCGAGCACGCCCTCGGCCGGGTAGATCAATTTCAGCGGATTCCCGCGGGACATGGCGGTCAGCATCGTGGCGGAAGGGACAGCCACGCCGACCGAGCGCTCGCCCGCGGTCATCATGGTCACCGGGTCGACCGAGGACCGCCCGACATGGGGCTTGTTGCGTTCGAACCGCACCAGGTAGTCGGGGCCATACATGGTGCGCATCTGCAGCGCCCAGAGGCCGATGGCGCCGCTGTAGCCGGGGTGGCCGACCGCGAGCTTGTCCTTCCACTTCGGATCGAGGATGTCGGTCCAGGATTTCGGCGCGTCCGCCTCGGACACCAGACGGGTGTTGTGGCCCATCAGGTAGATGCCGAGGAACGAGGACTGGAAATAATTGTCCGGGTCGGGCGTGCGCAGGATCGGCAGCAGCCCGTCGGCATTGACCGGGCGGAACTGCAGCAGCCGGTTCTGCCGCTTGAGCTGGATGTAGTGCCCCCCATTGGTCGAGGAGAACACGTCGCACTGCCCCACGCCGGCGCGCGCATCCTGCGACAGCCGCTGGAACGCGACCTGCGAGGTCGTGCGGACCACGTTGCAGCGCACCCCCGGATAGCGTTCGCTGAAGGCGCGCCCGGCCAGCTCCGCCGGTTCGGCGCTGTACTGGCCGGAATACCAGGTGACCTCGCCTTCCCGCTTGGCGGCTTCATACAGCTCACGTTCCTGCGGGTGCATGGGCGCCTGGGCCCAGGCCTTCGTCGCCGCCACGGACCAGGCCGCGAGGGCGAGCATCTGTCGCCTGTCGATCAGGAACATTCCGGCTTCCTCCCAGCACTGTGCCTGCCCAGCCGCCTTTGGCGGTCACGGCGCGAGGCGCATTTTTCTTGGACTGGTTACCCTGCCATCGGCGCCAGGGGCTGTAAACCATCCGTCACCGCACGGGGAGGAAGCACAACCTTGAGGTTTGGCGGATCTCACCCCAGGTTTTATACACTGTTTCATCCTCTTATTTTTCCAGTCGATCCGATTTTGCCCCGGGGGTATGATCGAGAGCGATCGAAAACGACAAACCGACGCAAACCGCCCGAGTTACACCCGCGTCCGACCGGCATCGTCAGGTGCTCCGGACCCATACAGCACGACGGGAATTCATGGCCGACCACGATCACGTCTTCGCCCGCTTCCACGACAACCACGCCCCATCCGAGCCGCGGCACGAATTGTTGAGCATTCGTCGCAAGGGCAGCTCCCAGAGCAGCCGCACCGTCGAAGTGGTGCATGTCCGGTCCGGAAAGACGCCCTCGAAGAAGGATCAGCCGGCGCAGGCCGCGGGCGTCCGCGCCGCGACATGGACCGAGGGGTTCCCCATCAAGGCCGCCCCGGTTCGTTCGCCATTCGACATGCCCCGGGGGATCGAGGCGCCTCAGCCCACGGTCCACGTCATGCCGATGTGGGAGCCCTCCCAGGCGGAGCCCGAAGCGGCGCCGCCCCTGGAGGCCGGCCTTGGCGAGCAGGTCTCCGCCCCGAAGGTCTCCACCCCGAAGGTCGGGGGCCGGCGCCGGCAGGCCGCCGGCCTCACCCCCGGCAGTTCCGCCGATCCGTTCGATCTCGACGACGATGGAGCGAACTGCCTGCGTTGCGGCTATCGGGTCGAGCCGGCGCGGGAACGGCGTGCGCTGCTGACCTGCGCCAAGTGCGGATAGGCTGAACGGCCGGTATCAACCCAGCTCCAGCGGCAGCGATTCGTCCCTGGCCCATTCGCTCATGGACGCGTCGTAGACCGCGAGGTCGGAATAGCCGAGCTGGTGCAGGAGGAAGGCGTCCAGCGTCGCGGCGATGCCACCGCCGCAATAGAGGATGACCCGCTTCGCCCGATCCGCACCGACGGCCGCGAAGATGGCCGCCACCTCGTCGGGCGATCGGAGCGTCATCGACCTGGGGTCCCCCACCGCGCCGACCGGCACGTTGACGCTGGCTGGAATGCGGCCGGGCCGCCCGTAGCGGGGATTCTCCCCGCTGTGCAGGTCGGGGGCGAGCGCGTTGATCGTGCAGGTGCCGGCCTCGCCGATGGCCGCCTTCACCTCCTCCTTGCCGACGAACAGGCCCGCGCTCGGCCGGGCGACGAGGGCGGCAGCCGGATAATCCCTGGTGCCCGCCTCGACCGGCCGCCCTTCGGCCTGCCACTTGTCGAAGCCGCCATCCAGCACGGCCGCATCGTCGAAGCCGATGGCCCGCAGCATCCACCAGACGCGCGTGGCCCATTGCATG
>JAQGHZ010000499.1 GCA_028291485.1 Rubritepida sp.
CGGAGCAGACCTTCGCCGGCTTCCCCTCGAAATCCGCCTTCATCCGACCGAAGAGCTGATCCCACGCGTGCGAGGGGGGCGTTGCCTCCCCCTCACATCCCGCCAGGGGACAGTGGACCCCGGCCTATTGGACCATGAGGGAGGGCAAGTGGCGACGGCCTGATCCGCGATCCCGCGACGCCCCCGAGCGCCCACGCGTCGCGTCTGTCGCGTGGCGCCTCCCATCGCGCCGGAAGTCCTTGCTCCGGCGCGAGGCCGTTGCGCAGTATCCCGCAGCGCCGGATGGCGGCGCGGAGACAATCCGGGGGGATACCGCGAATGGACATCGTATCGCGCGCCAAGGGCCTGCTCACTCAGCCGCAGGTTGAATGGAACGTGGTGGCCGGGGAGCCGGCCGATGTCGGCGGCCTCTTCACCAGCTATGTGGTGCCGCTCTCGGCGATTCCGGCGATCGCCGGCTTCATCGGCGCCTATCTCATCATCGGCGGCGCCGTCGGGGTCGTTCCGCTGCTGATCGGCGCGATCACCAGCTATATCCTCGGACTGGTCGGCATCTTCGTGCTCGGCAAGATCATCGAGTTCCTGGGCCCGAAGTTCGGCGCGCCCGAGGACGGCATCGCGTCGATGAAACTCGCGGCCTACGCGCCCACGGCCTCCTGGGTCGCGGGCATCTTTCTGCTGCTGCCGGTGGTCGGCGCGCTGCTGATGCTGATCGGCGCACTCTACAGCATCTACCTCTTCTACGTGGGCGCCCCGATCGTGGCGCGGGTGCCCAAGGACAAGGTGATCCCCTTCACGGTCGCGGTCTTCGTGGTGGCCCTGCTGGTCAACCTCGTGATCGGCGCCATCGTGTCGATGCTACGCTGATCCTTATCGAGCCTGGCTGAAGCCGAAGCGCTGCCAGACCGGCGCCACCTCGGGGCCGATCAGGAAGGTGAGCAGCGCGCGCGCCTGGGCATTGCCCTCGGCGCGGCGCATCAGCGCGAAGGGGTAAGTCACCGGCGTGTGGCTCTCCGCCGGGAAGGTGCCGACCACGCGCACGCCCGTGCTCGCCGCCGCATCCGTCGCATAGACGATGCCGTAGGGCGCCTCGCCGCGCTCGACCAGCAGCAGGGCGGAGTGGACGTTGTCGGCGCGGGCGAGGCGAGGGGAGATGGCGTCCCACTGGCCCATCCAGGTCAGCGCGGCCTGGGCGTAGCGGCCGACGGGCACATGCGCGGGGTCGCCGGTCGCGATGCGGCCATTGGCGCCGAGCAGCGCGACGAGGTTGGTGTCGCGCGCCAGCGTCACGGGCCGCGCGGCATCGGCCGGCGCCACCAGCACCAGCGCATTGCCGATCGGGCTCACGCGCGTCGCGTTCACGATGAGGTTGCGCTCCTGGAGGTAGTCCATCCAGGGCTCGTCCGCGCTCATGAAGAGGTCGGCCGGCGCGCCCTGCTCGATCTGGCGGGCCAGCGCGGAGGAGGCGGCGAAGGACAGGCGCGGGGCGGGATGGCCGCGATTCTGCCACTCCTGCGCGACGGCGCGCATGGCGTCGGTCAGGCTCGCGGCCGCGAAGAGGGTGAGCGGCGCCTCCTGGGCGTGCGGGGCGACGGGGGCGACCAGCAGGCCGAGCGTGGCGACGAGGGCGAGAAGGCGGCGTCGCATGGGATCCTCCGGGTGACGGTCCGTCTCCCGTTATAGTCACCGGATCATAGCGAGCAAATGAGGACTTAGCCCGGCGGCGGCCCCGCCTCGCGCTGCGCGGCCGCCTCCACCTCGCGATAGCGTGCGATCAGGGCGCGGCCGATGGCCGTGAGCGCGGCCCCGCCGCCCTTCTGGCCGCCCGGCGCCCGCGTCACCACCGGCGCGCCGATGGCCGCGTCGAGCGCCTCCACCAGCCCCCAGGCGCGGGGATAGGACATGCCGAGCGCCCGGGATGCGGCGGCGATGGAGCCGGTCTCGGCGATGGCTTCCAGCAGCGCGATCTTGCCCGGCCCCACCTTTCCGCCGGAGGCGAGGTCGAGACGGATGCTCACGCGGATCGGCAGGGTGGAGGGATCTGACACGGGCGCATTGAAGCCCGCCTGGGCGCCGTTGTCAGCCTCGCCGTGGATGGACGTCAGCGCGACGGCATCAACCGGCTCCGCCATGTCATGGGCTATTCCCGTCAGCGCAGCACCATCTGCAGCACGATCTGCGAGTCCGGCTGGATGGCGGGCGCGAGGGCCGTCCCACCGCGCTCATCCATCCCGGGGATGCGGGAAAGCTCGGCGTCGAGGATGGCGGCCGCGTGCGCCTGGGCAATGGCCGCGGCGAGGTGATCGTGAATGCCAGGCTCTTCGACGGGCTGCAGCAGGGCGTCATCGTCGTCGAGAGCGTCTGGCCGAACGCGGATTTCGAGGGTGGCATCGGCATCAACGCGTTGACGAGCGACGATCCCGCCCCACCTGCCGGGGGCGCGGTGTTTCACGACACCGCCGTCTGGATGCGCGCGATCGCCGCGCAGATGGAAGTCGAAGTGCCCGCCCTCGCGGCCGAGTAGTTTTCGCCACCCACGGAGAGAAGCCCATGCACGCACATCGTCGCCTCGGCGCGAGCGATCTCAAGGTCCTGCCCATCGGCCTCGGCTGCATGTCGCTCTCCGGCGTCTATGGCGATGCGGACGATGCGGAATCGGTGAAGCTGATCCACCACGCCATCGAGCGCGGCGTGAACCATCTCGACAGCTCCGACATGTATGGCTGGGGCCACAACGAGAAGGTGCTCGGCGAGGCGCTGAAGGGCGGCTGGCGCGAGAAGATCGTGCTGGCCACCAAGTTCGGCCAGACCAGGCCGACGGAGCCCAGCGGCCCCAATGGCGCGAATGGCCGGCCCGAATATGTCATCCAGTCCTGCGAGGACAGCCTGAAGCGCCTCGGCGTGGAGGTGATCGACCTCTACTATCAGCACCGCGTGGACGCGGACGTGCCGATCGAGGAGACGGTCGGCGCCATGGCGCAGCTCGTGAAGCAGGGGAAGGTCCGCTACCTCGGCCTCTCGGAGGCGGCGCCGGAGACCATCCGGCGCGGTCATGCCGTGCACCCGATCGTCGCCGTGCAGACCGAATACTCCATCATGTACCGCACGGAGGCCGAGGAGACGCTGAAGACGACGCGCGAGCTCGGCATCAGCTATGTCGCCTATTCGCCGCTGGGCCGCGGCTTCCTCACCGGCACGATCAGGACCCAGGACCAGGTGGACGGCCGCCGCGCCGCCCATCCGCGCTTCAAGCCCGAAAATTTCGGGGCGAACCGAACCCTGGTCGCGCCCATCGAGGACTTGGCCGAGCGCAAGGGCTGCACGCCGGCGCAGATCGCGCTCGCCTGGCTGCTGGCGCAGGGCGAGGACCTCGTGACCATCCCCGGCACGCGCAAGCCGGCGCGACTCGACGAGAACCTGGCCGCGCTGGACGTCGCGCTGACGGCGGACGAGGTGGCGGCGCTCTCGGCCGCCATTCCGGCAGGAGCGGCCTCCGGCACGCGCTACCCGGCGAGCAGCATGGCCCGCGTCCAGATCTGAGGCGCCCTTGACCTTCCCATAATGGCAAGCCCCATCTCGACGGAGCGTGAAATTTAGGGAGCGGCGAGATGGCCGAGGACAAGGCGACACTGGCGGGCGCATCCTGCTGCGGGCAGGGGCATCGCCACCCGCACGGCGGTGCGGCCGCGACCGTGAAGGATCCCGTCTGCGGGATGACGGTGGATCCGGCGAAGACGCCGCACCACGCCGGGCATGCCGGGACGGATTATCATTTCTGCTCCGCCGGCTGTCGCACGAAATTCGTCGCCGGGCCCGATCGCTATCTGAAGCCGAAGCTGAAGGCCGAGCCCGTCGCCCCCGGCGCCATTTACACCTGCCCCATGCATCCCGAGATCCGCCAGGCCGGCCCCGGAAGCTGCCCCATCTGCGGTATGGCGCTGGAGCCGGAGATGCCCTCGGCCGAAACCGGCCCGAACCCCGAGCTCGTGGACTTCACGCGCCGCTTCTGGATCGGCCTCGTGCTCACGCTGCCGGTCTTCGTCCTGGAGATGGGCGGGCATCTGCTCGGCGGCCATCTCCTCGCGCCGCACATCGGCAACTGGGTTCAGCTCGTGCTGGCGACGCCCGTCGTGCTCTGGGCCGGCTGGCCCTTCTTCGAGCGCGGCTGGAAGAGCCTCGTGACCCGCAACCTCAACATGTTCACTCTGATCGCGCTCGGCACGGGCGTCGCCTGGACCTACAGCGTGGTCGCGACGGTGGCGCCCGGCGTCTTCCCGCCAGCCTTCCGCCTGCACGACGGCTCGGTCGCCGTCTATTTCGAGGCGGCCGCGGTCATCACCGTCCTGGTGCTGGTGGGCCAGCTCCTGGAGCTCCGCGCCCGCGAGCGCACCGGCGGCGCCATCCGCGCGCTGCTCGACCTCGCGCCCGCCATGGCCCGCCGCGTCGCCGCTGACGGCACGGAGGCGGACATCCCACTGGCCGAGGTCCAGGTCGGCGACCACCTCCGCGTCCGCCCCGGCGACAAGGTGCCGCTCGACGGCGAGGTGCTGGAAGGCAGCTCCTGGCTCGACGAAAGCCTCGTCACCGGCGAATCCGTGCCGGTGGCCAAGGCGCCGGGCGGGCGCGTCATCGGCGGCACGCTGAACGGGCAGGGCGCCTTCATCATGCGCGCCGACCGCATCGGACAGGACACGGTGCTGGCGCAGATCGTGCGCATGGTGGCCTCGGCCCAACGCTCCCGCGCGCCGATCCAGCGCCTCGCCGACCAGGTGGCGGGCTGGTTCGTGCCGGCGGTCATCGCGGTGGCACTCGCGGCTTTCGCCGCCTGGGCCATCTGGGGGCCGGAGCCGCGGCTCGCCTATGGCCTGGTGGCGGCGGTGGCTGTGCTGATCATCGCCTGCCCCTGCGCGCTCGGCCTCGCCACGCCCATGTCGATCATGGTGGGCGTGGGCCGGGGCGCGCAGGCCGGCGTGCTGATCCGCGACGCCGAGGCGCTGGAGCGGATGGAGCGCATCGACACTGTTGTCGTGGACAAGACCGGCACGCTCACCCAGGGCCGGCCGGAGGTGGTGGCGCTGGTGCCGTCCGGCCTGGACGAGGCGGAACTGCTGCGCCTCGCCGCCGGGCTGGAGCGGCCCAGCCAGCACCCGCTGGCCGAGGCGGTGGAGCGCGCGGCGCAAAAGCGCGGCCTCGCCATCCCCGCCGTGGAGGGCTTCGACGCGCCGACTGGCCGCGGCGTGCTGGGCCGGGTGGAGGGTCACGCCGTCGCCATCGGCAATGCGCGGCTGATGGAGGAGCAGGGTGTGGACGTCGCCGGCCTCGCCGCCGAGGCGGAGCGCCTGCGCGGCGAGGGCTCCACCGTCTTCTTCGTGGCGGTGGACGGGAAGGCCGCCGGCCTCAGTGCCGTCGCAGATCCGGTGAAGGAGAGCGCCGCCGGGGCACTCGCCGGCCTCGCGGCCGAGGGCATGCGCGTGGTGATGCTGACCGGCGACAGCCGCG
>JAQGHZ010000505.1 GCA_028291485.1 Rubritepida sp.
GTCCGGGGCGGAAGCTAACGCGCCGTGCGCATGAATCCAGTGAAATGTTTTGCAAACGGCCCGTAACCCGCGCCGGAGAACGATTCTTCCCCGGCTGGGCCACTCCGGACTACCGCCGGTTGCATTACGCTCCGGTAAACACCGGCTTGCGCTTCTCCATGAAGGCCCGGCGGCCTTCGCGGTAGTCGGCGCTGTCGAAGCAGGCGCTCTGGGCCGCCTCGATCGCCGCCATGTCGCGGTCCCCGGCATCGGCCAGCACCGCGCGCACCGTGCGCTTGTTGGCCAGCAGCGAGAGCGGGGCGTTCACCGCGATGGTGGAGGTGATCTTCGCGACCTCGGCGTCGAGCGATTCGGCCGGGTAGAGCTTGTTGATGAGGCCCAGCCGCTCGGCCTCCTCGGCGGAGACGCGGCCGCCGGTCATCAGGATGAAATGCGCCTGGGCGGGCCCGACCAGGGACACCAGGTTGCCAACCATGTCGAAGCCGTAAGCGATCCCCAGCTTGGCGGCCGGGATGCCGAACTCGCTGCCCGTGCCGGCAATGCGCATGTCGCAGCTCATGGCGATGCCGAGCCCGCCGCCCATGCAGAAGCCCTGGATCTTCGCGATCACCGGCTTGGGGAATTCCAGCAGCTTGCGCCGGCCGAGGCTGGTCTTGTCGTTATAATTCTTCTGCGCCTCGGCGTCCGAGCGGTTCTTCTCGAACTGGCTGATGTCGGCGCCCGAGACGAAGGCCTGGCCGCCCGCGCCTTCGAGCACGACGCAGCGGATGGCGGGATCGGCCCCGAAGGCGTCCAGCGCCTCGGCCATGCCGTCCCACATCGCGATGCTCATCGCGTTGCGCTTCTCGGGCTGGTTGAACACGATCGTGCCCACGCCATCGGCCTTGTGCGCCAGGATCTTTCCGTCGGCGAACACCATGTCACTCATGCATCAGGCTCCCAATGCCTTGGCCGCGCGAAGGGCGGCGATCTCGTCAGTCGTCAGCCCGGCTTCCGCCAGGATCTCGTCGGTATGCTCGCCCAGGGCCGGCACGCCGCGCCGGATTCCGGGCTTGTGGCCCTGGATGTTGATCGGCGTGCGGACCACGCCGGCCGTGCCGAGCTTCGCATGCGGGATCTGCCAGACCATGTCCAGATGCTCGACCTGCGGGTCCTCGAAGACCTCCTGGATGTCGTTGATCGGGCCGCAGGGAATGCCGGCCGCCTCCAGCTTCGCGATCCAGTATTCGGAAGGGTGCCGGCTCGTCACCTCCGAGATGGCGGCGTTCAGCCCGGCGCGGTCCTTCGTGCGGCCGTCGACCGTCTTCCACTCGGGCTTCTCCAGCCAGTCCTCGCGGCCCACGGCGCGGCAGAAGACCTCCCAGAGCTTGGGCGAGGAGGCGGCGATGTTGATCGGCTTGTCCGTGCTCGGGAACACGCCCATCGGCGTGTTGACCGGATGGTCGTTGCCCGCCTGTCCCGCGATCTCGCCCTTCTGCAGCCAGCGCGTGGCCTGGAAGTCGAGCATGAAGACCTCGGCCTCCAGCAGGCTGGTATGGACGTAGCGGCCCTTGCCGGTCTTCTCGCGCTCGAACAGCGCCATCATGATCGCGAGCGCCAGCAGGTTGCCGGCCGTCAGGTCGTTGATGGGGATGCCCACGCGCATGGGCCCGCGCCCCGGCTCGCCGGTGATGGTCATGAGGCCGCCCATGCCTTGGGCGATCTGGTCCACGCCGCCGCGCTTGGAATAGGGCCCGGTCTGCCCGAAGCCGGAGATGCTGGCATAGACCAGCCGCGGGTTGATGGCCGACAGCGTGTCGTAGTCGATCTTCAGGCGGTGCTTCACCTCCATCCGCATGTTCTCGACCACGATGTCCGCCGTGGCGGCGAGGCGCAGGAAGGCGGCATGGCCCTCGGGCTTCTTGAGGTCCAGCCCGATGCAGCGCTTGTTGCGGTGCAGGTTCGTGAAGTCGAAGCCGTCCCGCGCGCCGCCCATGGCGTCGTTGCTGACCGGCGGCTCGATCCGGATGATGTCGGCGCCCCAATCGGCCAGGTGGCGCACGCAGGTGGGTCCCGCGCGGGCCAGCGTCAGGTCCAGGACGCGCAGCCCGTTGAGCGGCAGGGTGGTGGCAATCTGAGCGGCGGTCGCGCTGTCATCCGGCATGGTTCGTCTCCCTCTCCGAACAAAAGGCTACGCCGCGGGGCTTGGCGTGAACAGACGGAGTCGGACGAGGAGCTTGAAGATGGACCCCAGCATGAAGTTGCAGATCAGCGTGCGCGCGAGGTGAAAGCTCAGGACGAGCGGCACCGCGACGCCGAGCGTCCGGGCCGTGACGCCCATTTCCGGCATGCCGCCCGGCGCCATGCCGATCATGACAGCGCCCGCGGGCAGGTCCGCGATCCAGGCGAGCCCCACGGCCATCGCCGTGCAGCCGGCGCAGAGCGCGAGGGAGGATAGGATGGATGCGTTCATCAGCCGCCGCGAGCTGAGCAGGAACTCGAGCGTCATCCGCTGGCCGAGGGTCGAGCCCATGCCGATCTGCGCGGCGTTGACCATCCATTGCGGCACGCCCGAGGGCAGGAGGTCGAAGGCCGCCGCGATGATGGCGAGCAGGCAGGGCCCGATCATCCAGGGATTGGCCAGGCCCAGCTGCCGCATGCCCTGCGCCGCGACGAAGCCCGCCACGATCATGCCGGCCAGGGCCAGGGGCTCGACGGGGATGTGCGGGGCGAGGAAAGCGCCGCTGTCGCCGTGCGGCGCGAAGGCGGTGAGCAGCGGCGGCATGACCAGCACCACCACCAGCACGCGCATGGTCTGGGCCAGGGTGACGGTCTGGATCGGCGCGCCGGCACGCTGGGCCAGGACCGCCATCACCACGATGCCGCCGGGGATGGTGGAGAAGAAGCCGGTATTCGCGTCGAGGCCGGCCATGCGGGTGAAGATCGGCACGGTCGCGATGCCGGCGGCAATGGAGAGGAAGGCCGCGATGACGATGGCGGGCAGCTCGCCGAGCAACGCCGCCAGCACGGGGCCGGAAAAGGTCTGCCCGAAGGCGAGGCCGATCAGGATGAGCGCGGCCGGCCGCGCCACGGGCGGCACCTGGACCGGGCGCGCCCAGGAGAGCGCCGCGGTGCCGAACATGGCGCCGATCATCCAGGCCAGCGGGATGTGCAGCAGGGAGAAGAGGAAGCCGCCCACGACGGCCGCGAGGAGCGTCAGGAGCTGGGTGAGGAGTGAGGGCGGGAGCGTCACGGAGAGGCAGGATCGGCGCAGTTGTGCACCGCGTCAAACCTGGGCGGGGATTCATCCGACGTTAATCTAAGCCGCGGATTTTGGGACGGTTCGCTCCGAGGATTCCCTATATGAACCCAATCCTTCCGGCGGGCGCCGCCCCTGCGATCCGCGCCGGCTCGGCATGCGTCTGGGGGGCCGCCGCCCAATCCCGGCCTGCGGCTGGATCCGATCCTCGGCGTGGTGGTAATGGAGTTCCGCAACGGCTCCGAATCAAGTCCAGCGGCAGCGCCGCCGGTTGAAGCCTCCGGCGGCCGATCGTCACGCGAGCAGCCGCCCATGGCCTGGCCGGCCATGCCTCACGCCGGCGAGGCGCAGCGCATTCCACGCCATGGCGGAGGCCGCCGAGACCACCGGCTTGCCCAGATCGTCCTCCAAGGCTTGCAAGGCACCGATTGTCGGCATGCCGGTGCCGCTGAGAAACACCGCATCCGCCTCCGGCCGATCCACGGCGCGAGCGATGGCGTAGGCGCGCTCATCGGTCTCCTCATAGATATTGCGCACGTTCGGCAGCATTCCGTGGCTCACCACCTCGATGCCGTGCGCTTCCAGATGCCGCTTGCCCTGCAAGGTCGTGGCTTCGGAATAGGGCGTCCCATAGGCGATCCGCCGGCAGCCCAACGCCTCCAGAGCCGCGAGCGTGCTGCCGAAGGCGGTGATGAAATGGGCGCCGGTCAGCGCCTCCATCTCCGCCACCAGCGCCGCCTCGCGCGCCTGGCCCAGGGTGTAGCTCGTCGCGGTGTGGGCGAGGACGATGACATGGGGCGACACCATGGCCAGCAGCTTCACCGCGGCGGGCAGGCTGGCCACCTGGCTGAGGTTGCGCTCGTCCTGCCCGGCATGGGTTCCGGCCGGGCCTTCCGCATGCATGCGGGTGAAGTGCATCGAGACCCCGGGCGGGCAGAGCGCAAACATTTCGGGCTCCACCGTCGGGTTCCCGGGAGGCACCAGGAATCCGATCCGCGCGCGCCAACCCTTCATGCCGAGTTCCTCCCGTCGTGATACCGCCCGGCGTGCAGGGTGCACCATCGCCACCGCACGGCCCAGCCCCGGCAGTGCCGCATCGGACTGCCGCAGCTGCCCGCATCGGCTCAGGCGCTGAAAGCGCCGGGCCAGCCCAGCAGCGCGAGCGAACTGGCACCGCTGGTGCTGGCCTCGTTCATCGCCACATTCGCGAGGTAGCGCTCGGCGAGGCGCTGCACCTCCTTCGGATTGTCCAGCTTGTCGAGCTTGAGCCGGGCCTGCACCGCGCGCGCCTGGGTCTCCACAGGCTGCACCGCGATGGATTCGGGCAGGCCCAGCGCGCCGGTGATGACGCGCCGCAGGATCGGATCGCCCAGCACCGCATAGACATTGCCGTCGACAGAGGCCGCGCGGTCCTGGAAGACGACCGCGTCGCCGAGCCCGGTCTGTTTCGTCTCGAGGTCGTCCTGCCAGCGCGCGCGCTGCAGCCCCTCGTTCAGCGTCGCCTGCACCTTCGGGTCGCGCAGCGCGTCGATGCCCTTGGTGCCGAGCTGCAGGGCCTCCGCCGCCGCCTTCCAGCGCGTGTCGGAGAGCCGGTTGACCAGGCTCTTGGTGTCCTTGGGATCGGAGAGCAACGCCTGGATCGCGAGGCCCGGCTGGCTCGCCCCGTCCGGAATGCCGAGCGCGGTGGTGACCACCTGCAGCACGCGCGGATCCTTCAGCGCGGTCTTGATGTCCGGCGCCTTCGCGACCGCCTTCTGGAACTGGTCCATGGCGCGCTTCTGCATCGGCTCGGTGGCAATGCGCGCGAGCGCCTTCG
>JAQGHZ010000507.1 GCA_028291485.1 Rubritepida sp.
GCCGTCGAGCGCAACCTCGAGATCGTGCCGCGTTCGCAATATGCCGCGACGATGCTCGGTGCCGGCGACGCCATCGAGATCGTCCATTTCATCGGAGGGGGTTGAGCCATGCCCGACGACATCCGCACGCCCGTCGGGACCGACGACGCCTGGGAGGTGGCCGGACGCCGCTTCACCTCGCGTCTTATCGTCGGCACCGGGCGCTACAAGACGCTGGAACAGACCGGCGAGAGCATCCGCGCCAGCGGGGCCGAGATCGTCACCGTCGCCGTGCGGCGCGTGAACCTGAGCGACGCCTCGGCGCCCATGCTGCAGGATTTCGTCTCGCCGCAGGACTACACCTACCTGCCCAACACGGCCGGCTGCCACACGGCGCAGGAGGCGGTGCGGACGCTGCGGCTGGCCCGCGAGGCCGGCGGCTGGAACCTTGTGAAGCTCGAGGTGCTGGGCCCGCCGCCCTACCTCTACCCCGACATGGCTGGCACCTTCGAGGCGGCGGCCGTGCTGCTCGAGGACGGCTTCGAGGTGATGGTCTATTGCGCCGACGACCCGGTCGCGGCGAAGCGGCTGGAGGAGATGGGCTGCGTCGCCATCATGCCGCTGGGCGCGCCGATCGGCTCGGGCATGGGGGTGGTGAACCCCTACATGATCCGCAGCATCAAGCAGAATGCGAAGGTGCCCGTGCTGGTGGATGCGGGCATCGGCACGGCTAGCGAGGCGGCCTTCGCCATGGAACTCGGCTGCGACGCGGTGCTGCTGAACAGCGCCATCGCCCATGCGCAGGACCCGGTGCGGATGGCCGTCGCGATGAAGCACGCGGTGATCGCGGGGCGCGAGGCCTTCCTGGCCGGCCGCATGCCGCGCGACTACCGGGCGGATGCATCGAGCCCGATGAGCGGACTGATCCGCTAGCGTGAGCGTCTGATCGCTTCGGGCCCTTCCCCTGAAGCGTGAGTCGGCGGCTCGGCCTATTCGCGCTGGCGCAGCCGAGTCAGGATCACTCCCGGAACACCATTCGGGAGGGAGGAAAACATGGATCTTGGCATCAAGGGGCGTAGGGCCATCGTCTGCGCCGGCTCCAAGGGCCTCGGCCGCGGCTGCGCCGAGGCGCTGGCGCGGGAGGGCGTGGCCCTCGTCATCACCGCCCGCGGGGGCGAAGCGCTGGAGGCCACCGCCAAGGCCATCCGCGACGCGACGGGCGTGACGGTGAAGACCGTCCAGGGCGACATCACCACCGAGAAGGGCCGCGCGGACGTGCTGGCGGCCTGCCCGGACCCGGACATCCTCATCACCAATGCCGGCGGCCCGCCGCAGGGCGAGTTCTCCGGCTTCGAGCTGGACGACTGGCGCAAGGCGGTCGAGGCCAACATGCTGACGCCCATCGCCCTCATCAAGGCGGTGCTGCCGCATATGATCGGCCGAAAATTCGGCCGGGTACTGAACATCACCAGCTATTCGGTGAAGGCGCCGATCGCGCGGCTGGAGCTCTCCAATGGCGCGCGGGCGGGGCTGACGGGCGCGCTGGCCTCGCTGGCGCGGCGGGTGGCGGTGAACAACGTCACCATCAACCACCTGCTGCCGGGTCCCTTCGACACGGACCGCATCCGCGGCAACTGGCGCCAGGTCGTCGCCGCCGGCACTTCCACCATGGACGAACTGGAGCGCAACGCGGTGAAGGCGATCCCCGCCGGCCGCCTGGGGACGGCCGAGGAGTTCGGCAACTTCGCCGCCTTCCTCTGCTCAGCCCATGCGGGCTTCACGACGGGGCAGAGCGTCCTGCTGGACGGCGGGTCGTACCCCGGCACGCTGTAACAAATGCGTCGCGCGCATCCCTGACACGCGCCGGAAACACTCCGGCCTTCCCCCGGGCGCGCCGGGCGTTTCGCCGCGACCCCCAGGGGGGCTTTCGGGGGGTTTCCGGCGGCCCCCGGGGGGAGCGCGAAAAAACTTCGTTTCTCTCCGCAAAGCTGCTTGCTTTGACGAAACGGCGGGCCTACATGCCGCCTCACAAGACGCAGTACGCACGTGCCTCTGGCCCCAGGCCCACGGAGCTGAGCCCCACTTAGGGGTTTGCCACCGCGGCGCAAGGTTTACGCAACGACGTCAAGCGTTCTGGCAACCCCGGGGGCTCACCCTTCCGGTTTTCTTCTGGTCGCTGGTTCGTTCGACCGTTTCGTCAATCTGGGGCCGCCCCATTGGGGAGGTTCCACTATGTTTGTGGAAGGTGCTTGCGATGACCCCTAAGGTCGCTCGCTTCCTTGCCGAAAACCAGCCGGCGACGCCGTGCCTGGTTCTCGACGTGGATCGCGTGGAAGAGAATTTTCGCCGGCTGCGCGATGCGCTGCCGCTCGCCCGCATCTATTATGCGGTGAAGGCGAACCCGGCCGCGCCCGTGCTGGAGCGGCTGGTCGGCCTCGGCTCGCATTTCGATGCCGCGAGCTTCCAGGAAGTGGCAATGTGCCTGGAGGCCGGCTCCGTGCCGGAGGCCATCTCCTACGGCAACACCATCAAGCGCGAGCGCGACATCGCCGCCGCCTATGCGCGCGGCGTGCGCATGTTCGCCTTCGACAGCGAGATGGAGCTGGAGAAGCTGGCCCGCTCCGCTCCGGGCAGCCGCGTCTATTGCCGCATCCTGGTCGGCAATGACGGCGCCGAATGGCCGCTCAGCCGCAAGTTCGGCTGCGAGGTCGAGATGGCGAAGGACCTCATGGTCAAGGCCGGCGAGATGGGTCTCGACCCCTTCGGCCTCTCCTTCCATGTCGGCAGCCAGCAGACCCGCACCGCGGCCTATGAGATGGCGATCGCCAAGGTCGCCATGCTCTTCACCGACCTTGTGGATGCCGGCGTGAAGGTGCGCATGATCAATCTCGGCGGCGGCTATCCGGTCCGCTACAAGGCCGAGGTGCCGGAGATCGTCGAGTTCGGCTCGGCGATCATGGGCGCCATGGTCGAGCATTTCGGCAATGCCCTGCCCGAGATCGTGATCGAGCCCGGCCGCTTCCTGGTCGCCGATGCCGGCGTGGTCCAGGCCGAGGTCGTGCTGGTGAGCCGCAAGGCCGCGAACGACCCCGTCCGCTGGGTCTATCTCGACATCGGCCGCTTCGGCGGCCTGGCCGAGACCGAGGGCGAGGCGATCAAGTACGCCTTCCGCACGCCGCATGACGGCACCGCCGAGGGACCGGTGACCATCGCCGGCCCGACCTGCGACAGCACGGACACGCTCTACGAGAAGTCCAACTACCGGCTGCCCATGGCGCTGACCTCCGGCGACCGCGTGGAGCTGCTGGCCACCGGCGCCTATGTGACGACCTATGCCAGCCAGAAGTTCAACGGCTTCGCGCCGCTGGAAGAGCACTACATCTGAGCTTTTGGTGGCTGCCGGAATTTGAAAGCCGTCGCGGATGATCGCGGCGGCTTTTCTTTGTGTCAGAGGTACTTGCCGCGCTCCAGGATCTCGAGCGTGTATTCCTTGTAGGTCATTCCGAGCTCCTCGGCGCGGGCGAGGCGGCGCAGGGCGATCTCGCGGGGCGGCGTCTTCCAGGCCTTCTTGTGCGCCTTGCGCCAGACATAGCTGCGCCAGGAGGCGTCGGGGTCCAGCGGGGGGCCGCCATTGTGGCCCAGTGCGGGCGGCTTGCTCGAATCCATGGCCATGCGGCGAACGTTCCACTAAACTGGTCGTATGTCCACTATCATGGATGATCCCCTGCAGAGTCTTTTGGCCGGCCGCATCCGGCGGGAGAGGGATTCGCGCGGCTGGTCCATTGCCGAGCTGGCATCGGCCTCGGGCGTCTCGCGCGCCATGATCAGCAAGGTGGAGCGTGGCGAGGCCAGTCCCACGGCGGCGTTGCTGGGGCGGCTCTCCGGCGCTTTCGGGCTGACCGTCTCGACATTGCTGGCACGGGCCGAATCGGATGGAGGCGCCGGCCGCCTCGCGCGGGTGGCCGAGCAGGAGGTCTGGACCGACCCGGAGACGGGCTATGTGCGCCGGCAGCTCACGCCGACGGGCGCCGATCCGGAACTGGTGCATGTGGAGATGCCGGCGGGCGGGCGCGTGGCCTATCCGGCG
>JAQGHZ010000509.1 GCA_028291485.1 Rubritepida sp.
TTGGTGAAGAGCGGGTAGCGCGACCAGACGTCCAGGCTGTCGATGCGCAGCGCCGGCGTGTCGGCGATGAAGAAGAGGTCGAAGAGCCCGTGCTCGGCCAGCTTCGCGAGGCGGCGATAGGCCTTGATGTCGACGTCCGAATCCACCTGCGTGCTCGGATGCAGCCATCCCGCCGGGTGCGAGCCGGTCAGGTGGACCGAGAAGGAGAGATGGATCTGGCGGTCCGGGACGGTCATGGATCAAGGCTCCTCGGCCATCGCGGCCAGGATGACGACACCGCGGCAGTCTGCCGCAGGCCCAGGGCTTCGGGAAGAAGCTTGTATGGCCTGCGGAACGAAATTCCTCCGCGGCAGATTGGTCTAGCCGCCGCCTTCGCGGCCCAGTTCGGCCAGCTGCGCCCAGATCGGGCGGAAGATGTCGCGGATGAAGGCCTCATCGACCTCGGGCCGGCCGGATTCCAGCCAGGCCTCGCCGGCCACGCGCATGCCGCCGATCGCGATCATGGCCAGCAGCCGGGCCTTCTGCCGCACCTTGTCGCCGTAGCGCAGCGCCAGCGCCTCGCAGAGCCGCTGCTCCAGTCGTGCATATTTCGTGTGCTCGCGCGCGCGCAGCGTGGGCGTTTCGCGGATCAGCCGGCCGATCGACATCGAGCGCGGGGTGAACTTCTCGACGAGGGTGAGGGTCAGCGCCTCCTCCACCGAGCGGGTCATGACCTCGCCGGCCGGGCGCGCGGCGATCGCCTCGGCCAGCGCCTGGCCGAACTCGTCCTGCCAGGCGGCAATCAGCTCCTCCTTGCTCGGGAAGTAGTCGAAGAAGCTGCGCTTGGAGACGTCGGCCGCGGCGGCGATCTCGTCCACCGTCGTCGCCTCGAAGCCCTTCTCCAGGAAGAGCGCGAGCGCGGCGGAGGAGATACGCGCGCGGGTCTCGCGGCGCTTGCGGGATCGAAGGCCCTCCTGCGCGTCGGATGGATGTCGGGCGAACATATTTACCTATTGCAAATTTGCACTGCGTGCAGATATACGCCGTCGCGCCGGGGCCACAAGCCCTCGGCCGGCCGCCAGGAAGGCGGCGCCCCATCGCGAAGTCAATCGGAGATCGAGGCCATGGCTGCCTGGAACGTCGAACACATTCCTCCGCAGAACGGGAGACCCTCGCAGCAGGGCAGGCTGACCATCGTCACCGGGGCGACCAGCGGCATCGGCTTCGAGACGGCGCTGGCCCTGGCCGGCGCCGGAGCCAGCGTGATTCTCGCCTCGCGCAACGCGGCCAAGGGCGCGGAGGCGCTGGCCCGCATCCGCGCCGTCCATCCGCTGGCCGATATCACCTTCAAGGGCCTGGACCTCGCGAGCCTCGCCTCGGTGCAGGATTTCTGCGAGTGCGTCACCTGGGAGAACCGGCGCGTCCACCTCCTGGTGAACAACGCCGGCGTCTTGGCCATCCCGGACCGCCGGGTGACGGAGGACGGCTTCGAGATGCAGCTCGGCGCCAATTATCTCGGCCATTTCGCGCTGACCTTGCGGCTGCTGCCGCGCCTCCTGGCCGCCCCGGCGCCGCGCGTGGTCACCGTGAGCAGCCTCGCCCACCGCTCCGGCCGCATCCATTTCGACGACCTGCAGCTGGAGCGCGGCTATCGTCCCTGGACCGCCTACACCCAGTCCAAGCTGGCGACGCTGATCTTCTCCCTGGAGCTGGAGCGCCGCGCCCGCGCGCAGGGCTGGGACCTCATGAGCAACGCCGCCCATCCGGGCTATGCGCGGACCGGCCTGCAGAGCACCGGGCCGCAGATGGGCCGCAGCGGGCCGGGCCTGATGCAGCGCGTTGGCTCCGTGCTGGAGCCCTTCCTCTCGCAATCCGCGGCGAACGGGGCGCTGCCGACGCTCTTCGCGGCGACCTCGCCCGAGGCGGAGGGCGGCACGATGTACGGTCCCGACGGCTTCTACGAGCTCAAGGGCCCGCCGCGTCGCGCGCACATCCTCGACCACGCGCTCGACCGTGATGTCGCGGCCCGTCTCTGGGAGGTGTCGGAGCAGCTGACCGGGGTGTCCGAGGAGCCCTTCCGGCAGGCCGCCTAAGCGGTCTCCGACGGGGGGACCGTGCCCGGGCGCGGATCGATGGGCACCCTCCTCGCCAGCCCGCTGGCCTGCTCGAACAGCGCCGCGGCCTGAAGCGCGATCTCGTCGCGGCGCGGCGGCGCTACCACCTGCAGGCCCACCGGCCGCCCGTACTGGTCGAAGCCGCAGGGCACGGCGACGGCGGGACAGCCGGCCAGCGTGATCGCCGCGTTGATCATCGACCCCGCCATGTAGTTCTCCAGCTTCACGCCGGCGATGGTCTCGGGGTTGCGCAGCATCACGTCGAAGGCGGGCGTCGCCGCGCCGGGCGTGACGAAGACGTCGTAGGTCGCGAACATCGTGGCCATGCGGCGGAAGAAGGCGGCGCGCTCGCGGTCGGCCCAGGCGAGCTGGCTCGGCGTGGCGGCGAGGCCGCGCTCGGTGTTCCAGATGATGTCGGGCTTGATGAGATCCCTGTGGGTCTGGAGCTGCGCCTCGCGGTCCACCACGAAGGACTGGCTGCGCAGGATGAGGAAGGCCTCGCCGAGCTGGGCGAGGTCGGGCGCGAATTCCTCGACGATGCAGCCCGCCGCCTCGAAGGCGCGGACGGCCTTGGAGCAGATCTCTCGCGTCTCGCGGTCGATGGGGAGCTGGCCGTTGAAATCAGCGGTGAAGGCGATGCGCTTCGGGCGCTCCTGCCCGGCGGCGGTGACGGCATCGGCGTAGGACCGGGACGGCGCGTCGTAGGTCAGCGGGTCGAGCGCGCACCAGCCGGCCATGGCGTCCAGGAACAGCGCGAGGTCGGGGACGTTGCGCGCCATCGGCCCCTGCACCGAAAGCGTCGAGAAGAGGTTGTTCACGGTACCGCGAGTCACGCGCCCCGGCGAGGGTCGCAGCCCGACCACGCTGCAATAGGTGCCCGGCCGGCGCAGGCTGCCGCCATGGTCGGTGCCCTGGGCCAGCCAGGCCTCGCCGGTCGCGACCGAGACCGCGCCGCCGCCGGTGCTGCCGCCGCAGGTGAGCGAGGTGTTCCACGGGTTGCGGGTGCGGCCGAACACCTCGTTGAAGGTGGAGCCGCCCGCCCCGAATTCCGGCGTGTTGGACTTGCCGATGACGATGCCGCCATGCGCCTCGATGCGCTTCACGACGGGATGGGAGGCGGTGGGGACGTGGTCCCGGAAAATGGGCGAGCCGTAGGTGGTGCGGACGCCAGCCACGTCGGTCAGATCCTTGATGCTGACCGGCAGGCCGCCCAGCCAGCCGGCCTGGCCCTCCAGCTCCCTGCCTTGCCCGGCCATCAGGCGCTTCGCATGGTCGCGCGCGCGGTCGAAGCAGAGGGTGGGCAGCGCGTTCACCTCCGGCTCGACGGCGGCGATGCGCGCCTCGGCGGCGTCGATGAGCTCCAGCGGCGAAACCTCGCGGCGCTGGAGGCGGGCCACGGCCTCGGTGGCGGTCAGGCGGATCAGATCGTCATGCATGCAGCGAAGTCTGACATCGCGCGGCGTATCGCGACAGCCGGGCACGCTTGAAGATTCGTCGCGCGCATGCTGCATTGCAACAACGCATTGACGAGGTTCCGATGAAGCCGCCCATCCTCTTCGCCATGCCGATCTCGCCGAAGCTGATCGAACGCCTCTCCGAGCGCTACGAGGTGCTCGGGCCGCTGGACCGCGCCAGGCCGCTGCCGCTGCCCGAGGGCGCGGGCCGGGCGAAGGCGCTCGTCACGCTGGGCAGCCTCAAGACCAATGTCGCGATGATGGACGCGCTGCCGGATCTCGGCCTCATCTCCTGCTACGGCACGGGCTTCGAGGGCGTCGACCGTGCCGAGGCCGCGCGCCGCGGCATCCGGCTCACCCATGCCGGCGATTCCAACGCGACCAGCGTGGCGGAATTCGCGATGGGCCTCGTCCTCGCCGCCGGCCGCAACCTCGTGCGCGGCGACCGCATGACCCGCGCGGGGAAGTGGGCGAGCCTTTCCATCGATCGCGTGCCGATCACGCCCGGCCTGGCGGGCCAGAGGATGGGCATCTACGGCATGGGCTCGATCGGGCTGAAGATCGCCCAGCGCGCCGCCGCCTTCGAAATGGAGATCGGCTACCACAACCGCTCCAGGCGCAACGATGTGGACTACGCCTATCACGGCAGCCTGCAGGCCCTGGCCGAATGGTGCGACGTGCTGGTCGTCGCCGTGCGCGCCAGTGCGGAGAACCGCCATGCCGTGAATGCGGAAATCCTGGAGGCGCTGGGGCCGCAGGGCGTGCTGGTCAATATCTCGCGCGGCATCGCGGTGGACGAGATGGCGCTGGCCGAGGCGCTGGAGAAGAACGTCATCGCCGGCGCCGGCCTCGACGTCTACGAGAACGAGCCGCATGTGCCCGAGCGTTTCTGGACGCTGGAGAACGTGGTGCTGACGCCGCATATGGCGGCGCTGTCGCGCGGGGCGCAGGTGGCCCAGCAGAAGGTGCTGATCGACAATCTCGACGCCTTCTTCGCGGGCCGTCCCCTCCACTCGCTCATGCCCACGGGCTGAGCCATGCCATAGCCGCCGGGCGGGGTTGCCGCGCGGGTCTTGGCAGCCCGTGCGGTCGCACCTATTATGCTTATCATAAGCCTGCTTATAACAAGCTTACACAGAATTCACGAAGCATCCCATGCCCAATTCCCAGCCCACCCTCGGCTTCGTCCTGAACGACGTCGCCCGTCTCCTCCGCAAGCGCTTCGAGCAGCGCGCCCGCGGGCTCGGGCTGACGCGCGCGCAGTGGCAGGTGCTGGCCTATCTTTCGACCAATGAGGGGATCCACCAGGGTGGCCTCGCCGACCTGCTGGACATCGAGCCCATCACCCTGGTCCGCATCCTGGACAAGCTCGAGGCCAACGGCTTCGTCGAGCGGCGCCGGCACCCGACCGACCGGCGGATCTGGCTGCTCCATCTCACGCCCAAGGCGCATCCCATGCTCGGCCGCATGCGCGTGATCGGCGATGCGACGCGGCAGGACGCGCTTGAGGGCCTGGCGGACGCGGAGCGCGCCCAGCTCCTGCAGATGCTGACCACCATGAAGCAGAACCTGCTCGGGGCCTGCGACAGGCCCATCGAGGAGGCGGGTCCGGACCGCGTCCGGGCCTGAGACGAGGACACTTGCGATGACTGTCATGAAGCCTCGGCCCGAGGGCGACGCCGCCCCGGCCCTCACCTCCCCCGCCCCGTCGCCGCGCGCGGACCGCCGTCGCTGGGTCCGGCGCATCCTCTTCCTGCTGCTGCCGCTGGCCCTGATCGCGGCCGGATACCTCTACGTCGAGGGCGGGCGGATCATGTCCACCGAGAACGCCTATGTGCGCGCAGACATGGTCGGCGTCTCGACCGACGTCTCGGGCATCGTGAAGGACATCGCGGTCCGCGAAAACCAGACCGTGGCGCTCGGCGACGTGCTGTTCCGGTTG
>JAQGHZ010000354.1 GCA_028291485.1 Rubritepida sp.
CAGGCGAACGGGCTGAGCGGCTGGCCCGGCTGGCCCACGAACCCCGAGATCGAGACGCTGCGCGGCCAATGGCTGCGCGCATCCGGTCTTGAGGCGCAGCGACGGGTCGCCGCCGAGGTTCAGGAAAAGACGCTGGCCGATCTCAACTACATCCCGGTGGGGCAGTTCTATCTGCCCACCGCCTATCGCCGCACGCTGAGCGGCGTGATCAGCAGCCCGGTCCCCTTCTTCTGGAACGTGGAGAAGCGCTAGACATGACCAACCCCTACCATCCCGATCTCGGGGACTATCCGCGCGACATGGTCGGCTATGGGCGCCAGCCCCCCGATCCGCGCTGGCCCGGGGGGGCGGTCCTCGCGCTGCAGATCGTCGTCAATTATGAGGAGGGCGGCGAGAAATCCGTCCTGCATGGCGATGCCGGCAGCGAGAACTTCCTGACCGAGCACATCACGACCAGCGCCATCGGGCGCCGTCACCCGACGACGGAAAGCCTGTGGGAGTTCGGCAGCCGCGTCGGCTTCTGGCGGCTCTGGCGCGAGCTGACCCGCCGGCAGCTTCCGGTCACCTGTTACGGCGTCACCATGGCGCTGGGCCGCAATCCCGAAGCGGTCGCGGCCATGAACGACGCCGGCTGGGAGATCGCGACTCACGGCCTGCGCTGGAACGTGGAACCGCCGGAAACGGAGGCCGCCGAGCGAGCGCAGATCGAGGAGACGATGGCCTTGCACGCCAGCCTCTGCGGCGCTCCTGCCCTCGGCTGGTACAATCGCTCCAGCGCTCAGACCTATCGCATCCTCAGCGAGCTCGGCGGCTTGCTCTATTTCGCCGACAACTATGCGGACGAGCTGCCCTTCTGGGCCGATGTCGGCGGTCGGCCGGAGCTGTTCGTGCCCTATACGCTCGATGCCAACGACATGCGCTTCGCGACCAGCAACGGCTTCGCGGAGAGCGAGCAGTTCTTCATCTACCTGCGCGATACCTTCGACATGCTCTACCGGGAAGGGCTGGAAGGTCAGCCGCGGATGATGAGCGTGGGCTTGCACGGCCGCCTCTCCGGGCGGCCGGGGCGCACGGTCGGCCTGCTCCGCTTCCTGGACCATGTCGCGAAGCATGACCGGGTCTGGACGGCGACCCGCGCCGACATCGCCCGGCACTGGCGCCTGCATCACCCGCCGGGGCAGCTCAAGACTGCCTGGTGAGGCGCATCCCTCCACGCTGAATGCTGAGGACGGAACTTCCCGCGCCAACGGACGCTGGCGCGGGCGGGACGGCCCTGACGGCTTCGCCGGCTCACCCCGCCGGGCAGAGCTGCGGCGAAGGCTGACCCGCCGCGCATTACGACCTTTCGGTTTCGGACCGATTCGCCTAACGTCGTCGCAGGTGCGGAAGGCCCCCGCTCCGAAAGGCCTGGCATGAATGCTGACCCACACGGCGCACTGCCTATTGGCAGCGGAGTGAACGGTTTTCACATCGAGGCGGTACTCGGGCGAGGCGGCTTCGGCATCACCTATCGCGTCCGGGACCTGCTGGATCAGCGCTTCGCATTGAAGGAATGCTTTCTGCAGCAATTCGCCCGGCGACGCGGCAGCAACATTATGGCGAAGAGCGCGGATGACGCCGAGCCGTTGGCCGATTGCCGCCGGCGCTTCCTGGAGGAAGGCCAGGCCCTGGTGCGGCTGGGCGCCATGCAGGGCAGCGCCGGCCATCTCGTGCGCATCTTTACAATCTTCGAGGCGAATGACACCGCCTATTCGCTGATGGAATTCCTGCCTGGGCAAAGCCTCGACGCGCGGCTCGACGACATGCGCGGCGGTTTACCGGCGGTCGAGCTGACGCAGCTGCTGCGCGGCCTGCTGCTCGGACTGAAGCTCGTGCATGGCGGCGGACTCGCGCATCGCGACGTGAAGCCGGCCAATATACTGCTGGCTCAGGATGGGCGACCGGTGCTGATCGATTTCGGCTCGGCCCGCGCGGTGCATCGCGAGAACGACAACAGCTTCACGCAGATCTATTCGGCCGGCTATGCGCCGATCGAGCAGATTCTTGGCACGGCACAAGGGCCCTTTTCCGACATCTATGCCGTCGGCTCGGTCGGCTACCGCGCGATCGGTGGCAAGCTCACCGGCGCGCTGCCTCGCTACAACGCCACGCAGGCGGGCCGGCCCGATCCGCTACGCCCGGCGCGCGAGGTCGGCGCCGGACGCTATCCCGCTTCGCTGCTCGCCATGCTGGATGCGGCCCTGACGCTGGAACCTACGGCCCGCCCGGCCTCCGCCGAAGCAATGCTGCGGATGCTGGATGGCACGCCGCAGGACGCCACCGTGATCGGTGCCCCGGCGACATCCCGCGAGCGCGACGATGCCACGATGATCGCTGCCACGCGGCCAAAGTCGGCCGCGCGGTCGCGCCCTTTCCCGCCGGCCGCCACGGCCCGCGGCCCGCCCCGAGCCTGGATCGCCGGAGGCGTAGGCGCAGCTGTGCTGGCCGGGGTGATCTGGATGCTCCTGCCCGGCGGCACGCAGCAGTCCCTGCAGCGCAATGTCGCCGCCCTGCCTTCGCAGGAGCTCGCGCCAAGTCCGTCACGCCCGCCCTCACCGATGGATCAGCTGCACGAGCCGGCGCCACCTCCTCCAGTCGCCGCAGTGCCTGAGCCAGCCCGCGTGGATCTACCCGCGCCCCGAGCGCCGGAGCCAGCATCCTCGACTGCCGAAACCGCGCAGCTGCGGACACCCGTCGTGCAGGCGCCCGTGACCGTATCGCCCCCACCCGCCATCGAGGCGCCACCCGTCCAAACGCCCATGGCTTCGCCGTCCAGCCTCCGGCGCCCGTTCGCCGAAGCACTCACCCCAGGCCTGCCGCCGATCCAGCCACCCACCGCCGAGGCGCCGCCCCTGCTGCCGTCGGCACCCGTGCCGGGGACGCGGCCATCGCAGCTCGCTTTTGTACAGCCCGCTGGTTTCCTGGATTTCCGGCATGCGGGGATAGTGTTGC
>JAQGHZ010000561.1 GCA_028291485.1 Rubritepida sp.
ATTGAAGGTTGGGGCTGGACAAACCCCCCGGGGCAGGCCATTACGCCGCGCTCCGGGCGCATAGCTCAGTTGGTAGAGCAGCTGACTCTTAATCAGCGGGTCGTAGGTTCGAGCCCTACAACGCCCACCACCCTTTCCGTCAGTATCAGAACGATCCCACATGAGCCCCGGCACCATCGGGCTGCGGCGGGCGTCGACCTCCCGGGACACTCGCCGAGTGCCACTCCAGGGATCGGCAGGGCACTTGCCATCGTCGCCGCGCAGCGAGGCGCCCGCACCAGAGCCGACGCAACCTCTGACCCGGATCTCCTCCGCCACCTGTCAGCCGTTCGCGGAAGCCCTGCTTGCGGGTATTTTTGCCGGGCCGCCGATGCCCCATCGGCCACGACCCTCCCTCACCCTTTCTCTGCCGGGAGGCCCATAGCCAAGACCTTTGGCACCGACCGGTCCTGATAATGACCGAGACGGAAGGGTTCCCGCCCCCGCCGAATGGTGGTTCCCTGCCGGCAGGCGCGCAGGCGCAGCGATCCCCGGGAGCCGTTTCCATGACCAACTTCCCTCCCCGTTTCGGCATCTGGGCCCTGGTCCATGGCAGCCGCGCGGCGCGACAGGATCCCGAGGAGCCCTTCGACGCCTCCTGGGAGCGCAACAAGAACCTTATCCTGGAGGCCGAGCGGCTGGGCTTCGACAGCACGCTGGTCGCGCAGCACACCTTCAATCCGCACAACCCGGCCCTTGGCCAGCTGGAGGCCTGGACAGGCTCGGCGGCACTGGCCGCGCTGACCAGCCGGATCGAGATCATCGCGGCCATCAAGCCGCTGCTCTACAATCCGGTCGTCCTCGCCAAAATGGCGCTGCAGATCGAGGAGATCAGCGGCGGGCGCTTCGCCATCAACCTGGTGAACGCCTGGAACAAGGCCGAGATGGACAAGGCCGGCCTCCCCTTCCCCGAGCACGATGCGCGCTACACGCTGGGCGACGAATGGCTCTCCGTGGTCGCGCCGCTGATGCGCGGCGAGCTGGTCGACCACAAGGGCGAGCACTTCCAGGTGCAGGGCGCGCAGATCTTCCCCAAGGCCGCGACGCGCTCCGGTCCGCGCATCTACATCGGCGGCGAGTCGGAGCCGGCCCGGGCACTGGCGGCGGCCCAAGGCGACGTCTGGTTCATCAACGGCCAGCCGATCGAGGACGTGAAGGCGCTGATGGCCGACGTCGCGCGCCGGCCACGCCGCGACCAGCCTATCCGCTTCGGGCTCTCGGCCTTCGTGATCGCGCGTAAGACCGAGGCCGAGGCGCAGGCGGCCTATGAGCGGCTGGCGATGCTGGCCGAGCTCGACAAGCCGCAGCTCGCGAAGATGGCCGTGCACACGGACAAGGCGGTGGTGATGAAGCAGACCATGGCGAAGTCGGCACGCGTCGGCACCAATGGCGGCACGGCGGCGGGGCTGGTCGGCACCTACGACCAGGTGGCCGAGCGCCTGCGCCGTTTCCACGAGGCCGGCATCGAGACCTTCATGCTGCAGTTCCAGCCCTTCGAGGCCGAGATGCGGCGGTTCGCCGAAGAGGTGATGCCCCGCGTCGGGCAAGGCGCGAAGGCCGCCTGAGGCGGCCTTCTCCCGAGCCCCTACTCCAGCGTGATGTTCGCGCTGCGGATGACATTGCCCAGCTGCTCGATCTCCCGCTTCGCCAGGGCATCGAGTTCGGCGATCGTCATCGGCACCACCTGCGCGCCGCCCTCCTCCGCCCGGCGGCGCACGGTCGGGTCCTGCGCCAGGTTGCGGAGCTCGCCGTTCAGCCGCTCCAGGATGGGCCGCGGCACGCCCATCGGTGCGAAGAAGGCGAACCAGGCGTCGATGGTGAAGCTGGGCAGCCCGGCCTCGGCCGTGGTCGGGACGTTGGGCAGGCCGGGGCTGCGCTGCGCGCTCGCCATGGCCAGCGCCTTCACCTGGCCGCCCTGGATGAGGCCGATCGCCGAGGAGGGCGTGGTGATGAAGATCTCCACGCGCCCGCCCGCCACGTCCTGCAGGGCCGGCGCCGCGCCGCGATAAGGCACGTGCACCATCTCGGCACCGATCTGGCGGGAGAGGACCTCGCCGGCGATGTGCTGGATCGAGCCGTTGCCCGAGGAGGCGAAGTTCACCTTGCCCGGATTGGCGCGGGCGTAGGCGATGAACTCCTGGAGGGTGTTCGCCGGCAGGTTGGGCGCGCCGACAATGACGTGCGGCGCCATGGTCCCCATGCCGACCGGCTGCAGGTCGCGCACCGGATCCCAGGTGAGGTTGCGCATCATGGCCGGGTTGCCGGCGTGGTAGCCGGAATACTGCATGAGCAGCGTGTAGCCGTCGGGCGCGGCGCGCACCGCGGCCTGGATCGCGATGTTGCCGTTGGCGCCGGGGCGATTGTCGATGACGACGGGCTGGCCGAGGGCCTGCGTCAGCCCCTCGACGAAGAGCCGCGCGGCGAAGTCGCTGCCACCGCCGGGGGGATTCGGAACGAGGATGGTGATGGCGCGCGTCGGCCAGGCTTGCGCGCGGGCGATGGCCGGCAGGGCCAGGGCCGGCGCTGATAGCAGCAGGCGGCGGGTGGTACGGAGCGTCATGGCGTGTCCTCGGCTTGATTCGTTGGCACGCAGTCTCGCCATCCGGCGCGCGACGACAAGCCGGGTCAGGACTTCTTGAGTTCGGCGGGCTTGTGGGCGGCCTCGGCGCCGGTCTTGTCGCTCTTCACAAGGAATTGCGGCGCTTCGGGTGTCGCGCGTCTGTTTGCGCAGGACTTCGCCGGAGGTCTCGCCCTGGGAGGTGTCCCAGCGGACGTGGTCGCCTGGCTTCGGCGGCGCGTCTCCTCAGTTTACGAGCTGTCGGATGCGCTTCAGGTCCGTGAGGAAGGCGGCATAGGCCTCGCGCTTGCCCTCCGCGTCCGGGATGCGCAGCAGCATGGAGGGATGGACCGTGATGTAGCCGCGGCGTTCGCCGAAGCGCGTCTCGCCGCGCGCCTTCATGACGGCGACGGGCTTTCCCGCCAGGGCGAGC
The DNA here is from genome assembly GCA_028291485.1 of Rubritepida sp. Taxonomy (GTDB): domain Bacteria; phylum Pseudomonadota; class Alphaproteobacteria; order Acetobacterales; family Acetobacteraceae; genus Roseococcus. The sequence continues at coordinate 3,030 of JAQGHZ010000561.1, forward strand.
GCGGCGGTGGCGCCGAGAGCGACAACGAGGCGCGGGTTCACGAAGTCGAGCTCGAGGTTCAGCCACCAGCGGTAGTGCACGACCTCCCCGGTGGAGGGCTTGGAGTGGATGCGTCGCTTGCCGCGCTGCTCGAACTTGAAGTGCTTCACGGCATTGGTGACGTAGGCCCGCTTGTCGTCGATGCCTGCCTCGCGCATGGCCTGCCGCAGGAGCTGCCCGGCGGGGCCCACGAAGGGCCGGCCCTGGAGGTCCTCCTGGTCGCCTGGCTGCTCGCCCACGAAGGCGATGGCGGCGCCGACCGGCCCCTCGCCGAGCACCGCCTGGGTGGCGCCCGGCACGAGCGGCGGCGATTCCGCGATCAGGCGGTTGAGTTCCTCGAGGCTGTGCGGCGCGAGCAGGTCCATGCCCGCATAACGCGTCAGTCCAGCTTCACGTTGGCACTCCGCACGATCTCTTCCCACCGCGTGTTCTCCTGCGCGAGGAAGGTGGGAAGCTGCGCGCGCGGCGTCCGGAACGGCGCAGCGGCCACCGTAGCGAGCCGTTCCGCAAAGGCGGGATCCGTCACCGCCGCATCCACCGCCGCGGCGAGGCGCGCCGTGACCTCCGGCGGCGGGCTGCCGGTCGCGACCATCATGAACCAGGAGGGGATGTCGAAATCGGTGATGCCGAACTCGCCGAAGGTGGGCGTGTCCGGCAGCAGCGCCGTCCGCTCCGGCAGGCCGACCGCGAAGGCCTTGAGCGAGCCCGCGCGGACCAGCGGCAGGCAGTTGGGCACGAGGTCCACCATGAGCTGGATCTCACCCGCGACCAGCGCCGTCACGGCCGGGCCGGCGCCGCGATAGGGCACGTGGACCATGTCGCCGCCGGCGATCTGCGCGAAGATATGGGTGGCGAGATGCATGCCGCTGCCCATGCCGGAGGAACCGTAGTTCACCTTGCCCGGATTGAGGCGGGCATAGGCGATGAGCTCGTTCACGTCGCGCGCCGGGACGTGCGGATTCACCGAGAGCACATAGGCCACGGAGGCGATGGTGCCGAGCGGCGTGAAGTCGCGGTCGGGGTCGTAGTTCAGGCGGTTGTACAGGTACTTGTTGAAGACCTGGGTCGCCTGGGTGCCCTGGAAGAGCGTGTAGCCGTCGCCGGGCTGGCGGGCGCAGTACTCGGCGGCGATGAGGCCGCCCGCACCGCCGCGGTTCTCCACCACGACGGGCTGGCCGAGATAGGTGCCGATCCGCTCGGCCATCAGACGGCCGAGGAGATCCGAGGCGCCGCCCGGCGGGAAGGGAATCACGAGGCGCAGCGGGCGCGTGGGCCAGGGGGCGCTGCTTCCCTGGGCCTGGAGGATCGACGGGCTGAGCAGCGGGGCGGCGGCCAGGCCGGCGAGGGCCGCGCGACGGGAAAGCGTCATGTCGAATTCCTGATAAGGACGTGGCCATTTCAGCGCGGGAGCGAAGTTCCGCCAAGGGCGAAGACCGAAGCGCAGGGTGCGCGGACGCATCGGCTGGGCGGCGATGCGGCAGGTTCCGCGGACGGCTGTTTCACGGGCAGTCCGCGTTACGCTGTAAACATCAGGCTGGAGAGCAGTGGGCGCTGCGGGCCGCCGAGGTCATCCCGCCCGGCGTCAGCCGGTCTGAGAGGGATCCACGTGGTCGGCCCGCCGCATGAGCCGCGGGCCGACCAGCGCGCCCACCGCCGTCACGGCCAGCACCGCGAGGCCGTGCCAGACCAGCACCATGATCGTCACCCTCAGCTCATGCACCAGGGTCAGCCCGATGCTCGCGAAGGCCGCCGCGGAGAGCCCGCCGAGCGTCGCCACCGGCACCGGACGCAGCAGCGCCGCATGCCGGGTCAGCCACATGATGCCCAGCGCCATCGGCAGGCCGAGGCCGAGGATGAAGAAGAGGCAGGGCAGGCTCACCCCCAGCCGCAGCCCGGCCCAGCCCATCCGCGCGACATCGGAGGCGCAGCCCCAGCCCATCGTCGCGAGCCAGGCCGCCACGGCCGGCAGCGGCAGCAGCGCCCAGCGCCGGTCGCGGTCCGGGAGCGCGAGCTGGAAGGCCGCGAAGCCGGAGAGCAGCGCTACGGAGCCTGCGGTCAGGATATGGAACAGGTCCACGCGCCCCATGGCGTCGCGCAGCAGGTCGTGCCGCATGCCCAGGATCCAGAGTGCCAGCAGGATCACGGCGAAGCAGAAGCCGCTCCACAGGCCCAGCAGCACCAGCGGCGAGGGCAGCCGGCGCACCGGCCTGAGCCCGCAGGCCAGGCGGGAAACGAGGTCCTCGGTCGGCCGCCCGCTCATGGCTCGCCTCCCAGCCTGCGCCGCAGCGACTGCACCGCGCGGTGCGTCGCGACCTTCAGCGCTCCGATCGACATGCGCGAGCGCTCGCTGGCCTCGGCCAGGGAGAGCGCCTCGATCTTGGTGAGCTGCAGCGCCGTGCGCTGGGATTCGGGCAATTCCTTCACCGCGCCGCGCAGGTCCGCCGAGAGCAGCCGCGCCTCGGCATCGCCGGCCACGCCGACATGCTCGGCCGCGGCGATATCCGCCTCGCGGCCACGCCGCCGCACGAGGGTCCGCAGCCGGTCCAGCGCGCGCCGGTCGGCGATGGCGGCGATCCAGGGGCGGAAGGGGCGCGCGGGATCATAGGTGTGGCGCACGCGGTGGAGCGTGAGGAGCGTGTCCTGCACGGCGTCCTCGATCTCGGCGGGCTCGCGCAGGCGCTGGCGGCAGATGGCGCGCAGCAGGGGCAGGCACTCGCGCAGCAGCGTCTCGTAGGCGCGCGAATCGCCGGCCTGGGCCGCCTGCATGAGGCCGGCCCAGCGGGCATCACGCGCCGGACGATCCGCCGCATCGCTCACGCGGCGGAGGACCAGGCCAGGACAGGACAGGGAAGCCAGCGACATTGCAGATCCAGAAGGAACACATCCAGAAGCGCCGCGCCGCAGCCAGGTGCGGGCGGAGGGCATGCCCCGCCTGGGTGCCAGGATCGACGCGGGCCGGACATCTTCTCCCTCTACGATGGACCGCACGCGAAGGTTACCCTGCGGCCGGATGGGTGCCTCCGATGTTCGCGCCGCGGCCCCGCCGCGTCCAGCGGCTTCCTGCTGGTAGGATTTTCCGGCGGCGGTGCTTGCCCCCGGGCGGCACTGCCCCTATGGAAACGGCCGCGCTGGATGGGTGGCCGAGTGGTCGATGGCGCGCGCCTGGAAAGTGCGTATAGGTCAAAAGCCTATCGTGGGTTCGAATCCCACCTCATCCGCCAACTCCCCTTACCAGTCCCCAACATCGCCGCATCAAACCAAGCTTATCCCTCAATTATCCCCTTGTTCTCGTCCGCCAAGGTCCACTAGAGTCCTCTCCTGCCCGCCGATCTATGGGGACTGATAGGGGACTGCAGGGGTTCGAGGCGCCGAGCGAATCTATTTAGCGACCGGCAGCCGCATGATCACGCCGCGCCCCTAGAGCCAGGCCGAGTAGGTCCCGCTCCCTTCCCCGCCCGCCAGTCCCCAAAGATCGGGAGGTTTCCCCGTGTCAGTCCCCTCCGGCTGCCACGACCCAGG
>JAQGHZ010000566.1 GCA_028291485.1 Rubritepida sp.
CAGGGCGTCTACAACCTGCGGACGGATCTGACGAAGGCGCTGAAGCTCACAGAAGAAAACATCGTCATCCAGCATGTCGAGGGCTCGGGCTGCTACGGCCATAACGGCGCGGACGACGACGCGCTGGATGCCGCCCTTTGTGCCCGGCAGAGGCCGAATGTGCCGATCCGCGTGCTCTGGACGCGCGCGCAGGAGATGTCCCAGGCGCCGCATTCGCCGGCGATGCTGGTGGAGGTCGATGCCGGGCTGGACGACCGGAAGAACCTTGCGGATTGGAAGGTCCACGTCCGCTGCAACGGCCATTCCGGCCGTCCGGGGCGCGGCGCCATCCCCACGCTCTACGCCGCAGCTCTGATGGAGGGCGGCCAGGCCATCCCGCCCTCGATCAATCCCGCGCTCGCGGGCGGCGGCGGCGCGCAGCGCAACCTGATCCCGATCTACCGCACGCCGCACCTGCGCGCGAGCATGACGCAGTTCACCACCATGCCCATCCGCACCTCGGCGATGCGTGGGCTCGGGGCGCTGGCGAATGTCTGGGCGATCGAGACCGTGATGGACGAGCTGGCCGAACTCGCCGGCGAGGATTCCGTCGCTTTCCGCCTCCGTCACTGCGACGACCCGCGCGCCGCGCATCTGCTGCGCGAGGTGGCGGCGATGTCCGGCTGGGCCAGCCGTGCCTCGCTGCCGCCGGGCGAGGGGCTCGGCATCGCCATGGCGCGCTACAAGAACGCCGGCGCCTGGTCGGCCGTCGCCGCGCATGTGCGCGCGGAGGAGCGCGTGCGCTGCCTCCACCTCCACATCGCCTGCGACATGGGCGAGGTCATCAACCCCGACGGCGCCATGAACCAGCTCGAAGGCGGCGCGCTGCATGGCGTCTCCCACGCGCTGCATGAGGCGGCCACCTTCGATACGCAGCGCGTCAGCTCCGATTCCTGGGAGCGCTATCCCGTCCTGCGCTTCAGGGATGTGCCGCGCGTGCAGGTGCGCCTCGTCCCGCGGCCGGAGGAACCGCCGCTCGGCGTCGGCGAGACCAGCATGGGGCCGACCATCGCCGCCATCGCGCTGGCCCTCCACCAGGCGCTCGGCATCCGGCCCGATCGCCTGCCCTTCACCCCTGAGAACCTCACGGAATCCCGATAGACATGGCGAAGCTGCGCCTCACCCTGGCCTGCACCCTCTCCGACCGCACGCGCCCCATCCTGGACGGCCGCGTCCAGGTGCCGGGCGTCGAGTTCGTGGCGCTCCCCGGCGAGCCGGAGGATATCTTTCGCCGTGCGCTGCGCGACAGGGCCTTCGAGGTCTCGGAGCTCTCGCTGGGCAGCCACATCGTCACCACGGCGCGGGGCGACAGCCCCTATATCGGCGTGCCGATTTTCCTCTCTCGCGCCTTCCGCCACAGCGCGATCTACATCCGCACCGACCGCGGCATCACGCGCCCCGAGGATCTGGCCGGCCGCACCATCGCGCTGCCGGAATACCAGCAGACGGCCGCCCTCTGGGTGCGCGGCATCCTGCGCGAAACGCATGGCGTGGACACCAAGGCGATCAAATGGCGCATCGGCGCCGAGCGCATCGCGATCCAGCTTCCCGAGGGTTTCGACGTCGCCCCTCTCGGCGAGACGCCGGAGAATGCGCTGCGCGAGGGCCGCGTGGATGCGATGATCGGCCCGCGCCCGCCGGCGCCGCATCCGCATATCGCGCGCCTCTTCCCCGATTACCCGGCGGCGGAAAAGGAGTGGTTCAAGCAGACCGGCTTCTTCCCGCTTATGCACTGCCTCGCCGTCCGGCGCGATGTGGCGGAGGCGCACCCCTGGCTGCCGCTCATCCTCTTCCGCGCCTTCGCCGAGGCGCGCCGGATCTCGCTGGAGGAGTTGCGGCTCGTGAACGTGCTGCGCGTCTCGCTGCCCTGGATCGCCGCCGCGATGGAGGAGCAGGAGCGCGCCATGGGCGGCGACGTCTGGCCCTACGGCTTCGCGAAGAACCGCGACGAGATCGCCGCCATGATCCGCTTCGCCCGTGCCGACGGCCTCGCCGCGCGCGACGTCACGCCCGAGGAGCTGTTCCACCCCTCCACCTATGCCGAGCTCCCGTAGCGGCGTTAGTCTCGCCCGAATCTCGGGAAGGAAACCCACATGAACCTCACCATCGACGGCCGCAACGCACTCATCACCGGCGGCTCCAAGGGGCTCGGCCTCGCCATGGCCAAGGCCATTGCCATGGCCGGCGGCAATGTGGCGCTGGTCGCCCGCGGCGCCGAGGCGCTGGAGGCCGCGAAGGCCGAGATCCAGGCCGCGGCCCCCAAGGCCAAGGTCGCCGCCGTGCCAGCCGATATCCGCAGCATCGAGGGCTGTGCCGGCGCCGTGGCGGATGCCGTGAAGGCCATCGGTCCCATCGACATCCTCGTGAACAACGCCGGCACCTCGCAGCGCGGGCCTTTCCTGGATGTCGCGGAGGAGCTTTGGAAGGACGATCTGGACCTCAAGCTCATGGCCGCCATCCGCCTCTGCAAGGGCGTGTTGCCGGGGATGAAGGCGCGCCAGTGGGGCCGCATCATCAACGTGCTGAACATCGGCGCGAAGGCGCCGGCAGCGGGCTCCGCGCCGACCAGCGTGAGCCGTGCGGCCGGCATGGCGCTGACCAAGGCGCTGGCCAATGAATTCGCGCCGGACAACATCCTGGTGAACGCCATGCTTGTCGGCATCATCGAGAGCGACCAGTGGGTGCGCCGCCACGCGACGGATAAGCGCAACATCACCTGGGAAGAGTGGAAGAAGGAGCAGGGCGCGCCGGTTCCGCTGGGACGCATCGGCAAGGCCGAGGAATTCGCCGCCATGGCGCTGCTGCTGGTGAGCGAGCAGTGCGGCTACGTGACCGGCACCGCGATCAATGTGGATGGTGGGCGCAGCCCGGTGGTGTAACCGGCGGCGGTTCCCCGACGCCCTGCCCAATTGATGGGCTGAATCCGGCCCGGAGCTTCGGTTCCGGGCCTTTTCGATGTTCAGATTCCAGCCCGGTCGAGGCATGGAGGAGCGGTAACGGCAGGGAATCGCTCCGCATGGCCAAGATGTTCGACCCCACCTGCGCCTGCGGTCAGCCCCATGCCGCAAGCTTCGCCTGCGAGACGCCGTCCGACGGCACGGGCGCGATCGGCCGGGCCATCGACGAGGCAGCGCTGCGAGCCGTCTTTCCGCATGCGCCCACCCGCCGCGCGATGCTTTCGGCCGTCGGCGCCGGAACGCTGCTGGCGGCGATCGGCGACTTCCTGCCGCTCGGCGACATGCGCGAGGCCATGGCCCAAACGGCCGCGCCGGAGAAGCGCGACCTCAAGATCGGCTTCATCCCCATCACCTGCGCCACGCCCATCATCATGGCCGACCCGATGGGCTTCTACCGCAAGCACGGGCTGAACGTGGAGGTGATCCGCACCGCCGGCTGGGCCGTGATCCGCGACCGCGCCATCGCCCGCGAATACGATGCGGCGCATATGCTCTCGCCCATGCCGCTCGCCATGTCGCTCGGCGTCGGCGTCGCCGCCCCGCAGCCCTGGGCCGTCGCCGCCATCGAGAACATCAACGGCCAGGCCATCACGCTCGCCAACAAGCACCGCGAGAAGCGCGATCCGAAGGACTGGCGCGGCTTCCGCTTCGGCGTGCCCTTCGACTTCTCGATGCACAACTACCTGCTGCGCGCCTATCTCGCCGAGGCCGGGCTGGACCCGGACCGCGACGTGCAGATCCGCTCCGTGCCGCCGCCGGAAATGGTCGCCAACCTCCGCGCCGACAACATCGATGGCTTCCTCGGCCCCGATCCCTTCAACCAGCGCGCGGTCTTCGACGGCATCGGCTTCATCCACGTGCTGACGAAGGACTTCTGGGAGGGCCATCCCTGCTGCGCCTTCGCCGTGCCCGCGAGCATGCCGCGCGAGCAGCCCAACACTTTTTCGGCACTGATGCGCGCGATCGTCGAGGCGACCACCTACGCCGACAAGGCGGAGAACCGGCGCGAGGTCGCGACCGCCATCGCCGGCCCGAACTACCTCAACCAGCCGGAGACGGTGGTGCAGCAGGTGCTCACCGGCACCTTCGCCAACGGGCTCGGCCAGGTGGAGCGGGTGCCGAGCCGCATCGGCTTCGATCCCTTCCCCTGGCATTCCATGGCCATCTGGATCCTCACGCAGATGCGCCGCTGGAACCAGTTGCAGCGCGACGTGGACTACGCGGGTGTCGCCAGCCAGGTCTTCCTCGCCACCGACGCGGCGCGGACCATGCGCGACATGGGCCTCACCGTGCCGGACAGCCCGATGCGCAAGGAGACCATCTTCGGCCGTGACTTCGACCCGGCGCAGGCGGCCGCCTATCTGGCGTCCTTGCCCATCAAGCGCTGAGGTGCAGTCCGGCGTGCAATGGCGGGCGGCGCTGCTGTCGCTCGCGATCGTCGCGCTGCTGCTCGGGGCTTGGCAGCTCGCGCTGACGGGCGGTGGCGGCGGCACGGCGACGGTCGATCCGGAATATGCGGCCCTGGTCGGACAGGCGGCGGCCACCGGCGGGCGCACGCCCTTGCCGGCGCCGTCGGAGATCGCCGTCCGGCTCTGGCAACTCCTGAAGGACCCCTTCTACATCCGCGGGCCGAACGACCAGGGCATCGGCATCCAGCTCGCCTGGTCGCTGGCGCGCGTGCTGGCGGGCTTCGGCATCGCGGCGCTGATCGCCATTCCCTTCGGCTTCGTCATCGGCATGTCGCCGCTGCTCAACGCCGCGCTGAACCCCTTCATCCAGGTGCTGCGGCCGGTCTCGCCGCTCGCCTGGATGCCGCTCGCGCTCTACACGATCCAGGACAGCTCGATCAGCTCGATC
>JAQGHZ010000587.1 GCA_028291485.1 Rubritepida sp.
GCGCTGCTGCGCGGGGTGCGGCTGGATGAGGCCAAGGCGGGGTCGGGGCTGGGGCTGGCGATCGTGGGGGATCTGGCGTCGCTGTATGATGGCACGCTGACGCTGGAGCGGAGCGGACGGCTGGGCGGGCTGGCAGCACGGCTGGAGCTGCCGGGGCGGTTGGCGAGCGAGAAGTATCAGGGGCCGGATTGAGGTCAGGCCAGTAGAGGCGTCACCGCCCTATCAGGAGGGTGACGACGATCGCGAAGGGCCAGGCGCTGTCCTGCGGGAACATGCCCCCACTGCCACGCCATGGATGCGGTGGTCACAGGCGCCGCGATCGTCAGCACCCAGGACCCCGCCACGATCGCCGTATCAGCCCTCGGTCGAACCGCGCGGGCTCGTGATCATCGAAAGGAATTCGCGCCGCGTCGCGTCGTTGTGCCGGAAGGCGCCCAGCATGCGCGACGTCACCATCGAGACGCCCGTCTTGTGGACGCCGCGCGTGGTCATGCACTGGTGGCTGGCCTCGATCACCACGGCCACGCCCTTGGGGTGCAGCACGCCCTCAATGGTGTTGGCGATCTGCGCCGTCAGCTTCTCCTGGATCTGCAGGCGCTTGGCATAGGCGTCGATCACCCGGGCGATCTTCGAGATGCCCACCACCTTGCCGTCCGGGAGGTAGGCGACATGCACCTTGCCGACGATGGGAACCATGTGGTGCTCGCAATAGCTCTCCAGCCGGATGTCGCGCAGCACGACCATCTCGTCATAGCCGTCCGTCTCCTCGAAAGAGCGGGTGAGGAGTTCGACCGGGTCGGTCTCGTAGCCGGCGAAGAACTCCTCGTAGGAGCGGACGACGCGGGCCGGCGTGTCCAGCAGGCCCTCGCGGTCCGGATCATCGCCGGCCCAGAGCAGCAGCGTGCGGACGGCGGCCTCGGCCTCCTCGCGCGTCGGCTTGGCGGGGGTCTTGGCTTCGTCCGCCTTCCGTTCGGGCGGCGCCTGGATGTTCATGGCGTTCGGACTTTCGTTTCGCAATGCAGAAACAGATGGGGCCAGGAAAGCCCTAAGCAAGTTTTCAGTGAACCCCGCCCGCCTGGTACGGGCTGTCCAGCGAGAAGGCCGGCACCTCGGCATCGAACTCTTCGCCCGTGTCGGGGATAACCATGTGGTAGGTGCCGCGCATGAAGCCCGACGGCGTCGGCAGCGGGGTGCCGGAGGTGTAGTCGAAGCTCTCGCCCGGCTCGAGCACCGGCTGCTCGCCCACGACGCCGTCGCCATGGATGCGCATGGTGCGCCCCTGGCCGTCGGTGATGAGCCAGGTGCGCTTGAGCAGCTGCACCGCCACCGCGCCCCCGTTCGCGATTTCGACCTTGTAGGCCCAGACATACTGGCCTTGGTCGGGTTCCGACTGGTCCTCCAGGTAGAAGGCCCGGACGGTGACGCGAACGCCCCGCGTGATGGCGGTGTAGGGTTTCACGCGCGGCGCATCGCGGCGGTGGCGATGCCGGCGCCGACCAGCATGCCCCCGCCCACCCGGTTGAAGCCGCGCCGTACGCGCGGCCGCGTCACCAGCCCCGACATCCGGCCCGCCAGCAGCGCGTAGAGCAGCGCATTGCCCGCCGCGAGCGAAACGAAGCTCGCGACCAGGGTCATCGCCTGCGGCAGGAAGGCGCTGGCCCCGTCGAGGAACTGCGGCACAAAGGCCACGAAGAAGGCGATGCTCTTGGGGTTCAGCGCCGTGACGACATAGGCGTCGCGGAAGGCACGGCGGGCCGAGAGGGGCGGCGCGGCGGCCTCGGACACCGGCGCGCGCCAGAGCTTCACGCCGAGCCAGACGAGATAGGCCGCGCCGCCCCACTTCAGGATCGTGAAGGCGAGGCTGGAGGCGGCCAGCAGCGCGCCCAGCCCCGCGAGCGAGAGCGTCATCGCCGTCAGGTCGCCCAGCGCCACGCCGGCCACCAGCGGCAGCGCGCGGCCGCGCCCGGCGCCGAGCGACTGGCCGATGACCAGCAGCATGGTCGGCCCCGGAATGGCCAGCAGCGCCGCCGAGGCGAGGAGGAAGGCCAGCCAGGTTTCCAGGGCCATGTCCCGCTACTCCGCCGCGCGCACGGCGGCCGCGCCGCCGATCGCGTCCAGGGCATCGGCCAGGTCCTCGATGAGGTCCGCCACGTCCTCGAGGCCCACCGAGAGCCGCACCGTGCCGGCCGTGATGCCGAGACGCGCGCGCTCCTCCTCGGGCAGGCGCATGTGGGTGGTCGTGGCCGGATGCGTCACCAGCGACCTGGAATCGCCGAGGTTGTTGGAGACGTCCACCAGCTTGAGCGCATTCATGAAGCGGAAGGTCTCCGCCTTGCCGCCCTTCACGTCGAAGGTCACCAGCGTGCCGCCGCCCGACATCTGCTTCACCGCCAGCGCGTGCTGCGGATGGTCGGGGCGGAAGGGGTAGAGCACCCTGGCGACCTCGGCGCGCTCGGAGAGGAAGTCGGCGACCGCGGCCGCGTTGCGGCACATCTGGTCGACGCGCAGCTTCAGCGTCTCGAGCCCCTTCAGGATCACCCAGGCGTTGAAGGGCGACATGGCGGGGCCGGTGTTGCGGATGAACGGCATCAGGACCTCCGTCACCCACTTCTTCGGGCCGAGCACGGCGCCGCCCAGCACGCGGCCCTGGCCGTCCATGTGCTTGGTGCAGGAATAGACGACGATGTCCGCGCCCTGCTCCAGCGGGCGCTGCAGCAGCGGCGTGGCGAAGACGTTGTCCACCACCACCAGCGCGCCGGCGGCGTGGGCCAGCTTGGCCACGGCGACCACGTCGACCAGCTCCAACATGGGGTTGGAGGGGCTTTCCAGCAGGACCATCGCGGCCGGGGTGCTGAGCGCCTTCTTCCACTGGTCGAGGTCGGCGCCGTCCACGAATTCGGCCTCGATGCCGTAGCGCGGCAGCAGCGTGCTCACGATCCAGTGGCAGGAGCCGAAGAGGGCGCGCGAGGCGACCAGGCGATCGCCGGTCTTGAGGTGCGAGAGCAGCGCGGAATGCACCGCGGCCATGCCGGTCGCCATTAGGCGGCAGAGATCGGCGCCCTCCAGCAGGGCCAGCTTCTCCTCCAGCATGGTCGTGGTGGGGTTGGCGAAGCGGCTGTACTGGTAGTGCTCGATCTCACTCTTGAAGGTGGCCTCAGCCTGCTCGGCGCTGTCGTAGACGAAGCCCGACGTGAGGAACATCGCCTCCGACGTTTCGCCGTGGTTGGAGCGATTGAGGCCGCCACGGACGAGCTGGGTAGCGGGACGAAGCTTTCTGGACATCGATGACACCCTTCGAACACGGGCGTCCGGCACCCTGTACGGGGCGGAGACCGCCCCTCGGACAGAGGTTCGGTCCCAGGCCGTTTAGCGCGCTTGTTTTCCGTATCCGGAAGGATACGGCCCGGTTGGGACCTCGCCGCAAGCTGGCCGGACAAATCGCGAGGACACGACATGCGTAATCCCGACCCGGGGCTGCCGTCAACCATCGCCGCCGGCCGACCCAGAGGCTCATGGCCGGGCCGCGCGCCCCAGCCTGCATGCTAGCTGTTGACGTCCGGCTTTGCAGAATGCAAGTCATGCTGCTTCATGAGCGCCCTCGATCCCTCCGTCGCCGGCCAATTGGCCGAAGACCTGCCGCCGGACGTGTTCCGCACCATCATCGCGACCTTCGAGGAGGACCTGACGCGATTGGTGCAGGAGCTGCAGACGGCGCACGAGTCCGGCGACCAGAACGGCTACGAGCGCGCGGCCCATAGCCTGGCCGGCGCCTCCGCCGCGGTGGGCGCCGTGGGGCTGGAGCGCGAGGCGCGCATCGCCATGGATCACAGACAGCCGGAAGCCGCCGCCACCGTCCTGCCAAGGCTGGTAGCCGAGGCGAAGGGCGCCCTCGAGGCCCTGCACGCCCTCATTCATTAGGGTGTGCACCCAAATGCGCCGCGACCCGATCGTCGAGGGATTTTGCGGGCCAGCCGCTGACGCCGCCAGGACGCAAAAGACCCGGCGAGCGGCGGCGGCGCCGTTTGGGCACACGTCCTGAGATGCCGGCGCGCATCCTTCTCGTCGAGGATACGCCCACCCAGGCCGAGATCGCCAAAGCCATGCTTCGCGACGGCGGGCATGAGATCCGCCATGCCGAGACCGCCGGCGCCGCACTGGCCCTCGCGCTCGAGTGGAAGCCGGACGCCGTCCTGGTCGACCTCGTGCTGCCCGACTTCTCCGGCATCGAGCTCATGCGGCGGCTGCGTGCGGCCCAGCTGGAAGCCGCGATGATCGTGCTGACGGCCCACGGCTCGGTGAAGACCGCGGTCGAGGCCATGCAGGAGGGCGCCTCGGACTTCATCCTGAAGCCCTACACCTCCGCGCGGCTGCGCGTGACGCTCGACAACGCGCTGGAGAAGCGCGAGCTGCGCCAGCAGCTGGACGTGGCGAAATCCCAGCTCGGACGCGGTCGGTTTTACGGCTTCGTCGGCGCCTCGCCGCCGATGCAGGCCATCTACCGGACGATCGAGAGCGTTGTCTCCTCCCGCGCGACCGTCTTCGTCACGGGCGAGAGCGGCACCGGCAAGGAGCTGGCGGCGGAGGCGCTGCACCAGGCCTCGCCGCGCGCCGGGCGCCCCTTCATCGCGCTGAACTGCGGCGCCATCCCGCGCGACCTGCTGGAAAGCGAGCTCTTCGGCCATGTGAAGGGCGCCTTCACCGGCGCCACCGACAACCGCCTCGGCGCCGCGCGCGCGGCCGATGGCGGCACGCTTTTCCTCGACGAGATCGGCGAGATGCCGGCCGAGATGCAGGTGAAGCTCCTGCGTTTCGTGCAGAGCGGCGTGGTGACGCCGCTGGGCGGCACGAAATCCGAGAAGGTGGACGTCCGGCTGGTCTGCGCCACCCATCGCGACATCCTGGCCGAGGTGCAGGCGGGCCGTTTCCGCGAGGACCTCTACTACCGCATCTACGTGGTGCCGATCGAGCTGCCGCCGCTGCGCCTGCGCGGCGAGGATGCGGTGCTGGTCGCGCGGCACCTGCTCGGCCTCTACGCCCGCGAGGAAGGCAAGGCCTTCTCGGGCTTCGACGCGGAGGCCGAGACGGCGATCCGCGCCTATCCCTGGCCGGGCAATGTGCGCCAGCTCCAGAACGTGCTGCGCAACGCGGTGGTGCTGCATGGCGGCACGCTGGTGACGCGGGAGATGCTGCCGGTCCTGCTGCTGCACGAGTCGGTCGCGGAGCCGGTGCCCTTCACGCCCGCGCGGCCGACGCTTGAGGCGCTGACCTCGCGGATCGAGCCGCTGGCGGCCTCGGAGAAGCGGCTGATCCTGCAGGCCCTGGAGCACACCGGCCAGGACGTGCCCCGCGCAGCAGCGCTGCTGGAGATCAACCCGAGCACGATCTATCGCAAGCTGACGGCCTGGAAACAGGCGGGTTAAGCACCAGGCAACTCCGCCTTCCCGGGCGCATTGAGTCCCGGACGCATGGGGTGATGACCCACGGAACCGCGGCCTGGCAGGGCGGCCTCAAGGACGGCAAGGGCGCCATCTCCACGAAGAGCGGCGCGCTGAAGCACCACCCCTACGGCTTCGCGGCCCGCTTCGAAGGCAAGCCCGGCACCAACC
>JAQGHZ010000593.1 GCA_028291485.1 Rubritepida sp.
CGGCGCGCTGGGCCGAGATGATCTTCTGCACGCCGCACAGCAAGGCCGACACCATCGCCTTCCACGACGACATCAAGTCGCGCATGGACCGCTTCGGCCGCTCGCCCGACCAGTGCAAGGTGCTGCCCAGCTTCGCCATGGTGCTGGGCGAGACGGAGGCGATCGCGCAGGAGAAATACGCCTACCTCCAGTCGCTGATCGATCCCGAGGCGCAGCGCATGCTGAACTCCTCGCTGATGGGCGCGGACCTGTCGAAGCACCGCGATGCGGAATCTTTTGCCGCCGCCCAAGGCAACCAGGGCATCAGCGGCTCGATCGACCGGGTCATGCAGCTGATGAAGCAGGAAAACATCGCCTTCCAGGACGCCGTCGCCAAGCCGCGCGGCCTGCTGGTCGGCACGGCCAAATCGGTCGCCGACGAGCTGGAGGACTACTTCACCTCAGGCGCCTGCGACGGCTTCATCATCTGGCCGACCGTCTTCCCGCGCATGTTCGAGGATTTCTGCAACCTCGTCGTGCCCGAACTCCAGCGGCGTGGGCTTTTCCGCCGCGACTATGCCGGCACCACCCTGCGCGACAACCTCGCCAATCCCTGATCGTCACTGACCGCCTGAAAGGCTTCGACCGCATGACACGTCCCTTCCACCTGGGCTGGTTTCTCCAGGGTTCTTCCGTGCAGGCCTGGGGCGAGCCCTGGACCGGCGCCATCGGCCGCGACTGGATGAAGCCCGAGCTGTTCACCGACATGGCCCGCGCCCTGGAGCGCGCCTGCTTCGACTACGTGCTGATCGAGGACAGCTCCTATGTCGGCGAGAGCTATGGCGGCTCGCGCGAGGTCTACCTGACCAACGGCCTCGCCGTGCCGCGGCAGGATCCGGCCGTCACGGCGACGCTGATGGCGGCCGCGACCTCGCGCATCGGCATCGTGCCGACCTTCGCGACCTTCACCCATCCGCCCTATCTGCTGGCGCGCATGATCGCCTCGATGGACCAGGCCTCCTCGGGCCGCATCGGCTGGAACATGGTCACCGGCAGCAGCGACTACGCCGCGAGGAACTACGGCTTCAAGGACGGCCTGCCGGATCACGACCTACGCTACGACATGGCGGACGAGTACATGCAGGTGGTGAACGGGCTCTGGGACAGCTGGGAGCCCGGCGCGATCCTCGCCAACACCGAGACCGGCGTGCTGGTCGACCACACCAAGGTTCACAGCGTGGACTTCGAGGGCAAGTGGTACAGCTGCCGCGGCCCGCTGAACTCCGGCCCCTGCCCGCAGGGGCGCCCAGTCATCGCGCAGGCCGGCGGCAGCCCGCGCGGGCGGCAATTCGCCTCGCTCCATGCCGACACCATCGTCGCCAGCATCAAGGGCACCGCGGGCATGAAGGCCTATCGCGACGACGTGCGTGCCCGGGCCGTGGCACAGGGCCGCAATCCCGACGAGATCAAGGTGCTGTTCCTCGTCACGCCCATCCTCGGCGACTCCAAGGAGGAGGCGGAGCTGCGCCTGAAGCAGAAGCAGGCCCGGACCGAGGCCCAGCTGCCGATCCTGCTCGCCTTCTTCGGCAAGATCACCAATATCGACTTCTCGCAATACGACCTCGATGCGCCGGTGGACACGCTGGACCTGCACACCAACGGCCACCAGGCGACGCTGGACGACTTCAAGAAGACTGTCGGCAAGAAGTCGCTGCGCGAGGCGATGCTCAGCTATCGCGGCACCGCGGGCTCCGTGCCGCTGGTCGGCACGCCCGCCAGCGTGGCGGCGCGCATGGGCGAGGTGATGGAGGAGGTTGGCGGCGACGGCTTCCTCATCTCCACCAACGACGTCAGCCGCCGCGCGGTGGCGGAGGTGGCGGACGGGCTGGTGCCGGCGCTCCAGGCGCGCGGACTGGCGCGCAAGGCCTACGGGCACGAACAGTTCCGCGACAATCTGCGGGAGTTCTGATCCGCCGATCGCGCGCCACCACGAACCATCCTGCGGCACGACAGAAGGACCGGGCGGTCTCCGCCCGGTCGCTCGCCGCCTCGACGAGGGTGGGCTCGGACCTGGCCGGACCGGCTCAGATCACCACGGAGACCACCGGGCGTTCGCGCGGCTCGCTCGGCTCCGGTAGGATCATCCCGTCGTTCAGGGCGTCCCAGAGCGCGGACCTCAACACCTCGGCGCCCTTTTCCAGCGCCTCCTGCTCGTCCGCGCCCCAGGCCGTCACGTCGGGAAAATCAGGGAAGGAGATGGAGACCCCGTCGGCGCTGACGACCAGCTCCGCCGGATAGCTGAGGGTCTCAGTCATGCGCCTGCATCTCCATCCGGACGGCTCAGCCGCCGTACACCGGATCCTGCTTCCGCAGAATCTGCTTCACCCGCCGGCCGAGCCGGTCGACCGCGAAGGGCCTGGTGACCATCTCCATGCCGACCCCAGGAACTTCGCCTGTTCGGCGGCATCTTTGGTGTAACCCGCTATCAGCGGCATCGCCAGCTCGGGACGGCCCTCTGGAGGTGCAGAGCCTCGAAAAGACCTACGGCCCCACGCTGGCCGTGGACGGCGTCTCCTTCACGCTGGAGGCCGGTGAAAGCCTGGGCCTCGTCGGCGAATCCGGCTCCGGCAAGAGCACCATCTCCCGCCTCATCTGCGGGCTCATCGACAAGACCGCCGGCGAGATCATCTTCGATGGGGGGGTTGGCCTACCTCTTCGTGAGCCACGACCTTAACGTCGTCCGCAACCGGGTCGTGCAGGAGGGGCGCAGCGCCGCCCTCTTCGACGCGCCCGCGGCCGCCTACACGCGGGAATTGCTGGCGGCGATCCCGCATTTC
>JAQGHZ010000595.1 GCA_028291485.1 Rubritepida sp.
CTCTGGGCGCCGGAGCCCATGCGGGCGCTGGACGCGGCGGCGCGGCTGGGCGGCTCCTTCGCGCTGGCCGTGCTCGCGGCCGATGCGCTGCGGCGTGAGCCGCCCTCTCCCCTCGTCGCCCGGGCGGCGGCGATCGGCCTGGCGATCGGCCTCGCCGCGGCCGCCTTCGACTATCTGAGCGGTAATGCCTTGCGCGGGACGGTGCGGGGCCTGCCGGCCTGGGACGTCACCCTCTCCTTCGGACTGAAGAATGCGGCGGCGGTTCTGGCGCTGCTGCTGCCTCTCGGCGTCTTCGCGCCCGCGCTGCCGGTCTGGCCGAGGATCGCGCTGGGCGTGATCGGCGGCGCGGTGGTGCTGATGCTGCCGGGCGACAGCGCCAAGCTGGCGGTGCTGGCCGGCCTCGCCGCCGGGCTGGCGGGCCTCGTCCTGCCCCGTGTCACACGCTGGGGCCTTGCCGCCATCGCCGTGGTGCTGGTGCTGGGCCTGCCCTGGATCCTCGGGGCGGTCCTGCCGATCGACACCGGCAGCCTGCCGGAATCGGCCGCGCACCGGCTGCTGATCTGGAACTTCGTCGTCGAGCGCATCAACGAAGGGATGGGCCTGGGCTGGGGCATGGACAGCAGCCGCGCCATACCGGGCGGCACAGGTCATCCGGACGCGGCGATGTTGGCGGAATTCGGCCTCACCGCGAAGCGCGATTGGTTTGCCTTCGCGCAGCTCCTGCCGCTGCATCCGCACAACCTGGCACTGCAGGTCTGGCTGGAGCTGGGCGGGGTGGGCGCCGCGGCGATGGCCGCGCTGCTGGGCCTGCTGGCCCTCCAGGCCCGGGGCGAGGCCGCCTGCGGCGCCTATGCCGCCGGCTTCGTGATCGCGATGCTCAGCTACGGCGCCTGGCAATACTGGTGGGTGGCCGCCCTTCTATTGGCCGCGTTGGCGTCTCGTGCGGTCGAGACCGGCAGGGCCGATACGTCCGCGCCATAGTTGCGCGATTTGAAATGGACTTCGAGGATCGATCGCGTCCGGCTCCACAACATCAGGGAGCCGGATTCCATCACGTCCTCGCCTGCCTGAGCGGGCGCACGGCTCAGACCAGCCGCGCCTGCTTCACCGCCGCCCCCACGAAGCCCGCGAAGAGCGGGTGCGGCGAGAAGGGCTTGGACTTCAGCTCCGGATGGAACTGCACGCCGATGAACCAGGGGTGCTCCGGATACTCGATGATCTCCGGCAGCTGCCCGTCGGGCGACATACCGGAGAAACGCAGCCCGGCCTTCTCCAGCCGGTCACGGTAACCGACATTCACCTCGAAGCGGTGGCGGTGGCGCTCCTCGATCCGCGATTCGCCATAGACGCCGCGTACCAGCGAATCCTCGGCGAGCAGTGCGGGATAGGCTCCGAGGCGCATGGTGCCGCCCAGGTCGCCGCCCTCGCTGCGGGTCTCACGCTCGTTGCCGCGGGTCCAGTCGGTCATCAGGCCGACGACGGGCTCGGTGCAGGGGCCGAACTCGGTGCTCGAGGCGCCGGGGATGTCGAGCAGGTTCCGCGAGGCCTCGATCACCGCCATCTGCATGCCGAAGCAGATCCCGAAGAAGGGGATCTTCCGCTCGCGCGCGAACTTCACGGCCTCGATCTTGCCGGCCGTCCCGCGCTCGCCAAATCCGCCGGGCACCAGGATGCCGTGCACGCCGTCGAGCCGGCGGACGACCTCGCCCTCCTCCTTCTCGAAGAGCTCGCTGTCCACCCAGTCCAGCTTCACGCGCATGTTGTGCGCGATGCCGCCATGGGCGAGCGCCTCGTTCAGCGACTTGTAGGCGTCCAGCAGCCCCGTGTACTTGCCCACGACCGCGATCGTCACCTCGCCCTCGGGCGAGCTGATGCGCTCCACGATGTTGTCCCAGCGGCCCATGTTCGGGTCGCCGTAGATGCTGAGGTTGAAGTGCCGCAGCACCTCGCGGTCGAGCCCCTCGCGGTGATAGCTCGACGGCACGGCGTAGATGCTCTTCGCGTCGTAGGCGGGAATGACGCTCTCGGGCCGCACGTTGCAGAACAGCGCGATCTTGCGGCGCTCGTTCTCGGGAATCTGGCGGTCGCAGCGGCACAGCAGGATCTGCGGCTGGATGCCCATGCCCAGCAATTCCTTCACGGAATGCTGCGTCGGCTTGGTCTTCAGCTCGCCGGCCGAGGAGATGTAGGGCACCAGCGTGAGGTGGATGAAGAGGCTGTTCGTCTGGCCCAGCTCGTTGGCGAGCTGGCGGACGGCCTCCAGGAAGGGCAGCGACTCGATGTCGCCGACCGTGCCGCCGATCTCGACCAGCACGAAGTCGTAGGCGTCCGTGTCGGCGACGACCGCTTCCTTGATCGCGTCGGTGATGTGGGGAATGACCTGGACGGTGGCGCCGAGGTAGTCCCCGCGCCGCTCCTTGGCGATCACCTCCGAATAGAGGCGTCCCGTTGTCCAGTTGTCCGCTTTGTTGGCGTGTACGCCGGTGAAGCGCTCGTAATGACCGAGATCGAGGTCGGCTTCGGCCCCGTCATCGGTGACGAAGACTTCGCCATGCTGATACGGGGACATCGTCCCCGGATCTACGTTGAGGTAAGGGTCCAGTTTGCGCAGGCGAACGCGATAGCCGCGCGCCTGCAAAAGGGCCCCGAGGGAAGCCGCTGCGATGCCCTTGCCAAGCGAGGAGACCACGCCGCCGGTGATGAATACGAACCGCGCCATGGGAGCCCGTCTTAGCGATACAGACCGCGCCGGAACAACCCCCCTTCGGCGCAACCCTGCCAAAGCGTTTCAGGCCGGACAGGATTCTCCGGCCGATTCGCTCAGTTGGTGGGCACGGCCGGGAGCGCGGGCACGGTCGGCGCGGTGGCGGCCGGCGGGGGCACGGCGTCGAGGATCGAGCGGCTCTGCTGCGAGGTGCCGCGGTGCAGCAGCGCGAGGCCCAGGGCCATCACGAAGAAGATCGTGCCCAGGATCGCGGTGGTGCGCGTGAGCAGGTTCGCCGTGCCGCGACCGCCCATGAAATTGCCCATCCCCTGGGACGAGCCGATGCCGAGGCCGCCGCCCTCGCTGCGCTGCACGAGGATGACCCCGATCAGCGCCAGAGTGACGAGCAGGAAGATGATGAGGAGGATGGAGGACATGGTGGCCCCCTCTACCCCCTGAGAGCCTCCAAGGCCAGAGTGCTTGTTGACAGTGGGACGGGACCCGGAATGACCGATATCGCAGCCACACTCCGCGGGGCGGTCGATTCGGGCCGGGTGCCGGGCGTGGTCGCCCTCGCCGCGACGCGCGACGGGCCGATTTTCAGCGGCGCCTTTGGCGTGCGCTCCCTGGGCAGCACCGAGCCCATGACCATAGACACGGTCTTCGCGCTGGCCTCCATGACCAAGGCGGTCACGTCCGTCGCGGCGATGCAGCTGGTGGAGGAGGGCCGGATCGGCCTCGACGACCCGATGGCCGCCATCCTGCCGGAGATGTGCGACCCGCTGGTGCTGGAGGGCTTCGACGCGGTCGGGCAGCCGATCCTCCGACCAGCACGCGGCGCCGTTACGCTGCGCCACCTGCTGACCCACACCGCCGGCTACGGCTACGACCACTGGGACCCGCTGCTGGACCGCTACATGCGGATGGCGGGGCTTTCGGGCGGGCCACGCATGGCGAAGGGCTTGCCGCTGATGTTCGATCCGGGGACGCGGTGGCAGTACGGGATCAACACCGACCTCGTCGGCCAGGTGGTGGAGGCGCTCTCCGGCCGCAGCCTCGGGGCGTATTTCCGGGAGCGAATCCTGGGCCGCTCGGGATGGAGGATACGGGCTTCGCCGTCCCGGCGGCGTGGCGGGGGCGGATGGTCGGGCGGCACCAGCGCGGGCCGGATGGGGTGCTCGCGCTGGATCGGGATTTTTCGCCGCCGGAGCGGGTCGAGGTCGAAGGCGGCGGCGGGGGGCTGTTCGGGACGGGGCCGGACTACCTGCGCTTCCTGCGGATGCTGCTGAAGGGCGGCACGCTGGACGGCGTGCGCATCCTGGCGCCGGAGACCGTGGCCGAGATGGGACGGAACCAGATCGGCGCAGTGGAGGTGCCGCCGCTGCCGGCGAGCTCGATGCCGGGCCGGGCCGATCTCGCGGATTTCTTTCCGGGGATGCGGAAGACATGGGGGCTGGGGTTTCTGATGAACACGGAGGCGGTGCCGGGACGGCGCGCGGCGAACAGCCTGGCCTGGGGCGGGCTGTTCAATACCTATTATTGGATCGATCCGGCCTCGGGGGTGGCAGGGGCGGTGTTCTCGCAACTGCTGCCGTTTGCGGATTCGGTGGTGCTGGAGGTGTTCGGGGAGTTCGAGACCGGGGTCTACGCGAGACTATAAGACAATTCCGTTTGGGCGCTCGGCTTGTAGCCTTTCGGGGATGTCCCAGCCTGTGCGCGATGCGGGATCGAGGCTGACATGAAGCGCCGGGTGAGCCTGCACGCGGCCCAGCGTCGGCGCGGAAAGCGCATCAGATCGGGGATATGAAAGGCGTTGGCCTGCGGCATGGGGGCACGGACTGCGCGGGCTTCAGCCAACAGTTCAGCTGCACTGTGCGGAATAAGTTCAGTCGACACTTATAAGATAAGGATGTTTAATAAATTCCCGATTCTTAATGGCCGATTTAGACATGTTGTTGTTCAATGATGATATCTTAGTTAGGTAAACCGCAGTGCGGTTTGACCCCGCCGTTTCGCTCCTATGTCCCGGCCGCAGCACTCCGTGCCTGCGTCACCGCATAAGGAGGACCCCCCAATGACAATATCTGCGAAACCAATTTTGGCAGAGTTTATCGGCACCTTCGCTCTTATTTTCGTCGGTGCCGGCGCGGCGATCACACTCGGGCCGACGCAGATCCCGGCGGTCGCATTCGCCCATGGCCTGACCATCATGATTTTCGCCTTTGCGTTCGGCGAGATCAGCGGCTGCCACATCAATCCCGCGGTCACGATCGGCCTGGCGGCGGCTGGTGCCTTTCCTTCACGGAAGATCCCATCCTACCTTATTGCGCAGCTACTGGGTGCAACTGCCGCGGGTTTCAGCCTGTTGGCCGTCTTTGGCGGCCCGGTGAACGGGCTCGGCGCCACGACCATCGACCTCCACGACATCACGGCAAGCGGAGCATTCGTGCTTGAGGGCATCGGAACCTTCTTCCTCGTGACGGTCGTGCTGCTCACGGCGGTCCGCAAGAACGCCGCCGGATTGCTGGCGCCCTTGGCCATCGGCATGACGGTCACGGTCTCCATTCTGTTCTTCGGCGATCTGACCGGTGGCAGCCTCAATCCGGCTCGCACGCTGGGGCCGGACATTGCCCGCGACGGGTTTGACGGCGTGACCGTCTATATCGTGGCTCAGCTTGTCGGCGCGATCGTGGCGGGCCTGCTGTATCGGTTCTTCTGGGCGGCTGAGCCCGCACCGGCCGGCCTCGATACCAACCCACAGGGCAAGGTTGCGGATCACGCGGCCTGACTGGCAGTTCGATATCGCTTCTCGATATCGCTTCGGGCCATGCGGGACTGTCGACTCATCGCTTGGCCACTATCCAGGGCGGCGCAGCTTCCATGGCATGCTCCGCCCTGGATCCGGATCCAGGCTCTGCAGCGGGCAGCAGGCGTCCTGTGGCGGTCGCCCAGGTAGGCCTGCCCTTAGCTTGAGCGAAAACCGTGACAGGCGTCCGAGCCGGGCAATATGAACGTCTGCAGTCCACCCATCAGTCTCACGCTTCCAGCCGGCTTAGGGGCTCCCCAGCCAGGCAGGGCAGTTTCGCCCCTACTCCGGCACCGCCCGCGCAATCGCCAAGAACTCCGCCGCCATCAAGCTCGCGCCCCCCACCAGCGCCCCATCCACATCCGCCAGGGCAAAAATCCCCGCCGCATTCCCCGGCTTCACCGAGCCGCCATACAGCAGCCGCGTCGT
>JAQGHZ010000639.1 GCA_028291485.1 Rubritepida sp.
CCCCGCAGGCGCCGGCCGTGCCGGTGAGGAGATCCATCACGCCGGACTATCTGATCTGCCTCGAGGACGGCAAAAAGCTGAAGATGCTCAAGCGGCACCTGCACACCTCCTACGGCATGACGCCCGATGTGTACCGCGCGAAGTGGGGCCTGCCGTCCGACTACCCCATGGTGGCACCGAACTACGCCACTCGCCGCTCCGAGATCGCCAAGGGGTTTGGGCTGGGACGGATCAGGACGAAGGTCAAGGCGGAAAAGTAGCGTCCGCGACGGCGCTCCGTACGAAGCGTCCGGCAGGCGCCCGCCAGGGAACCCGGGAGCGCGGCTCCCCCGGGAGGGGTGCTCAGCCGAGCAGCGCCCGGCAATCCAGATCTTCGGCAGCCATATGGACGCGCTCCAGATTGTTCCACCAGATGGCCGGCGGAATCCCGAGCGAGTGCTGCCAGACCGGCGTCGTGATCTGCCAGAGCACGGAGAGACGGTAGTCCTCCTGCAGCGCCTGGCGGTCGTAGCCGCGCACGCCGTGGGCCGTCAGCTCGGCGTGATAGACATCCAGCAGATGGCTTTCGGAGCGGCGCCGCATCTCGGGATACCAGTGGACCGCCATCATGTAGGCGAGATCGATGGTCGCGACGTTGGCCGACCAGGAATCCCAGTCGAAGAGCATCGCCTGCCCAGCGCCCTCCTGCTTCGGCAGGAAGCAGTTCCAGACATGCGCATCGCCCTGGATGACCGTCATGTGGCGATGGCTGTGATAGCGCCCGGCCAGCCGCGGCGCGGCCTCGAGCAGCCGCGCGTAGAGCCCGCGCCGGTCGGCGGAGAGCCCGTCGCCGGCCTGGTCGGCGAAGCGCGCGTAGTTCTCCGCCAGGCTTCCGAGCCACTCGTCCATGCCGGCCTCGTCCGCCCAGTGCCCCACATCGGCGCCGAGGCGCGGATGGTCCCACCACGCGGCGTGGAAACGCGCCCGCGCCCGCATGATGCCCTCGGCATCCTGGAGCTGGGGCGGCAGCGGCCAGGGCGTCGCGATGCGGTGGGTGTCGGTCAGGTCCTCCAGCAGCAGCTGCCAGCCGTCGGTCTGCGGATCCCAGTGCGAGGCGAAGCAGCGCGGGACCAGACCCGCCGGCGTCGCGGACGCCACCTCCGCGTAGAAGGCGACCTCGGAGCGGCCGCCCTTCCAGGGCCCGCCGGCGCGTTCGGGCAGGCCGGCCTTCAGGATCAGCGTCGCGGGCAGCCCGGCCGCCTCGCCCTCATAGCTCAGGCGCAGCCGGAAGATATGGGACAGCAGCGTCGGGAAGGATCGCTGGATCGCGACCTCGCTGACCCGGCCGCCGCCGAGCAGGCCGGAGCACCGCAGCGCCTCCGTCAGGGATTCGGCGTCGGTCCCTTTGGGGAGGGATTCTGTCGTCATGCGCGGCCGCTTTGCGAAGGCGGCCCACATCTAGCCTGACCCGTTGTGCCTTCGCAACGGATCAGGCGAGGTGGCTAGGACCGCGGCGGACGCGCCGTCGCGGGGCGCTTGTTGGCGCCGTCGGCCGCGCGCGGCTTGCCCTGGTAGGCGGGGCGCGTCTTGCCGGCATAGGGCGTGCGCGGACCCGCCGAGGACGCCGCACGGTCGGGCGGACCCATCGAGGCCGCGGACTCGATCCGGATATGCGCGTCGTCCTGGCCCGGCTTGGCCGCGGCGATGGCGAAGCGATCGGCCAGCTGCGGTGCGACCTCGAACCGGGTCTCGCGATCGAGAATGCGGATCTGCCCGATCGCATCGCGCGTCACATGGCCACGATGGCAGAGGAAGGGCAGGATCCACTTCGGATCGGCCTGGTTGCTGCGGCCCACATTCATGCGGAACCACACCCCCTCGACGGCGCCCTCGGCGCGATGGGGACCATTACCGGACCCACCGCCGGCATAGGCCGGGCGGGCCTCCTGCGGGGCGCGCTGGTAGTCGCGCTGGTAATCGCGCTCGGGGCGCGGGCCGGCGTAGCTCATCGGGCCGGCGAGCTCCTCAGGCGCGGGCAGCGGCGCGCGGAGCAGCTTGGCCAGCGCGGCGGCCAGGGCCTCCGGATTGCGGCCTTCCAGCAGGCGACGGCCGAGGGCGAGATCGGCGTCCTCGGGCATCTCGTCCAGCATGGCCATGGCGGAGGTGACGATGCGCTCGCCATCCTTGGCGTGGATGTCCTCGGCGGAGGGGGCGGGCGACCACTCGGCCTTCACCTTGGCGCCCATCAGCAGGCGCTCGGCGATGCGGCGGCGGTTGTGCGGCACGACCAGCGCGCTGATGCCCTTCTTCCCCGCGCGGCCGGTCCGGCCCGAGCGATGGAGGAGCGTCTCGGGATCGTTCGGCAGGTCCGCGTGGATGACCAGCGCGAGGTCGGGCAGGTCGAGGCCGCGGGCGGCCACGTCGGTCGCGACGCAGACGCGGGCGCGGCCGTCGCGCAGGCCCTGCATGGCGCGGGTGCGCTCGGCCTGGGAGAGCTCGCCGGAGAGCGCCACGGCGGAGAAGCCGCGCTCGACCAGGTTGCCGTGCAGGCGGTTCACCGCGGCGCGGGTGGTGCAGAACACGATGGCCGTGCGCGGGTCGAGGAAGCGCAGCGTGTTGACCACCGCGCGCTCCATCTCGCCGGGGGCGACGGAGAGGGCGCGGTATTCGATATCGGTGTGCTGGCTGCCCTCGCCGGTGGCGGCGATGCGCAGGGCGTCGCGCTGGAAGTTCTTGGCGAGCTGCGCGATCGGCCGCGGCACGGTCGCCGAGAAGAGCAGCGTGCGGCGCTCGGGGGGGAGGGATTCGAGAATGGCCTCGAGATCCTCGCGGAAGCCGAGGTCGAGCATCTCGTCGGCCTCGTCCAGCACGACGGCGCGCATCGACTGCGGGCGAAGGTTCCCACGCTCGATATGGTCGCGCAGGCGGCCGGGGGTGCCGACGACGATATGCGCGCCATGGGCGAGCTGACGGCGCTCGGTCATGGGGTCCATGCCGCCGACGCAGGAGATCACGCGGCCGCCGGCACGGGCATAGAGCCAGTTCAGCTCGGTCTGGACCTGGAGGGCGAGCTCACGGGTGGGCGCGACGACGAGGGCCAGCGGCAGGCCGGCGGGCGGCAGGCGCTCCGCCTCGCCGAGCAGGTCGCGCGAGATGGCCAGGCCGTAGGCGACGGTCTTGCCGGAGCCGGTCTGGGCGGAAACGAGCAGGTCGCGGCCGGCGGTTTCGGCTTCGAGCACCGCGGCCTGGACGGCGGTGGGCTCGGCATAGCCGCGTTCGGCGAGGGCGGCCGCGATGGACGCGGCGAGCGTGGGGAAGGGCACTTTCGAAATCCTGATGGGGCGCAAACCCACATCGGGCGTGGCGCGCGCCGCTCCAGATAGGGGCCCCGGGGCCCGGCGCAAAGCGCGGATCGCACATCACGGCAATGCGTTACGCGGCGAGGAGGCTATTTCGCCTTCCTGGCCACCATCATCGAGTGGGGGCCGACCAGGTGTTGCACCCTCGCCTCCGCGAAACCGGCCTCCAGCGCCCAGCCGACGCAATCCGCCCCGGTGTAGTCGAAGCCCGCCGGCGTCTCGATCAGCATGTTGAGGCTCATCAGCAGGCCGAAGGCGTTCCGGCGGCGGTCGTCGTCGATCATCGCGTCGTAGACGATGAGCGCGCCGCCCGGCGGCAGCGCGTCATGCGCCTCACGGAGCAGCATCATCTTCTCCGGCAGGCCCCAGTCGTGGAGGATCTGGCCCATCACCAGCACCTCGGCGGCGGGCAGCGCCTCGTCGAAGAAGTTCCCAGGCTGGAAGCGGGCGCGGTCCGCGAGACCCATCTCTGCCATGTGGCGCTCGAAGACGGGCCGGACCGGCGGCAGGTCGAAGCCGCCCGCCGCGAGATGGGGATGCGCCAGGGCCACGGTGGCGACCAGCGCGCCCTGGGCGCAGCCGATATCGACGAAGCTCTTATGTTCGGACCAGGGGAAGCTGTCGGCGATGGCACGCGCGGTCGGGCGGCTCGCGCCGCTCATGGCGCGGAGGAAGATCTCCAGCGTCTGCGGATCGGCATAGATGGCAGCGAAGGGGTCGGCGCCGCCGTCGCGGGCCTCGTTCTGCGGCTGGCCGGTGCGCAGCGCCTCCGTCAGATGGCCCCAGAAAGGGTAGAGGCGGCGATTGGCCATCTCCAGCAGCCCGCCGAGGTAGCTGGGCTTGGCGCGGTCGAGGTACAGCCCGGCTTGCACCGTGTTGGCATAGCGGCCGGCCTCGTCGCGCCGGAGCATGCCGAGAGCGACGAGCGCATCGAGGAAGTCGTTGGCGCCGCGGCCATGCAGGCCCAGGCGGCGGGTCAGCGTCGCCAGGTCGCCCGGGCCCTGCGCCGCCAGCTCGGTGAAGAGGCCGAGCTCGACGGCGGTAAGGAGTGTCTTGGAGCCCCAGAAGGCCATGCCGAGCTGCAGCACGGCCTCGGGCGTCGCGGTTTCGGCAGCATCGTTGGGCATTCCCTGCTCTCCTGACCTGGACCGACAGAATAGACATGGCCCACGCGGAAGCGAACGGGATTTCTACAGGGGCAAACACTTCCCGCAGCCTTCATCGTCTCTCCAGGCTACTTCTTTGCGAACATGCCGCCGCCCCCCGGCATCTCCACCACCAGCCGGTCGCCGGCCGGGATGACCTGGAAGCCCTTGGCCTTCAGCACCTCGCCCGAGGCCAGCTTCACCACGCCGTTCGCGCCGTCGGCGCCGCCGTGGCGGCCGCGCGCCGGGTATGTCACGCGCTCGAAGGTGGCGAAGATGCCGAAGGCCTCGCCGTGGCGGTGGGCGACCTCCATGATCTGGCCGTCGCCGCCGCGGTACTTCCCCGCGCCGCCGGAATCGTCGCGCAGATCCTTCCGCCAGACGACGAGCGGGGCCACCGTCTCCGTCACCTCCACCGGCACGTTCTTCACGCCCGACGGATAGGGTGTGGCCGAGAGCCCGTCCTGCGCGGGCCGCGCGCCGGCGCCGCCGGAGTGGAACATCGTCACCATGAAGGGCCGCTCCGTGGCCCCGGTGAGCCCCTGCCCCGCGCCGAGCTTCAGGTTCCACAGGTTGGAGGTCCCCTCGGCCGGCACGCGGCCGGGCAGCGCCTGGTCGAGCGCGCCGAAGACCACGTCGGGCATCATGTGGCCCATGGTGCTGCGGGCATTCACCGCCGCGGGGAAGAGTGCGTTGACGATGCTACCCTCCGGCGCCGTCACCTGGATCAGGTCGAGCGTGCCGGCATTGTTCGGGATCTCGGGGCCGATGATGCAGCGGATGCCGAAGGCGGTGTAGGCGTCGGTGTAGCAGAGCGGGCAGTTGATGCCGTAGCTGCTCTGGCCGGAGGTACCGGCGTAGTCCACCGCGATGTGGTCCTCGGCGATGGTGAGCGTCGCGTGCAGGTCGATCGGCGCCTCCATGCCGTCGATGCGCATGTGGTTCTTCCACGTGCCCTTCGGCAGGGCGGCGATCTCCTTCAGCATCGCCTCGCGCGAGCGGGCGATGATGTGCGCGCCGAGCACCTCCAGGTCGTCCAGCCCGTTCTCGCCCAGCATGGCGGAGAGGCGGCGCTCGCCCGTCTCGTTGCAGGCCATGAGGGCGTAGATGTCGCCCTCCACCTGCACCGGCTCGCGGACATTGGCGCGGATGAGGTCGACCAGCCATTGGTCCACAACCCCTTCACGCGCGAGCGGCATGATCGGGATGCGCACGCCCTCGTGGAAGACCTGGCGGCCGTCCGGCGAGAGGCCGATGCCGCCGATGTCCACCACATGCACGGTGCAGGAGAAGAGCCCGACCATCTTGCCCTTGTGGAAGGCCGGCGAGGTCACGACGATGTCGTAGAGATGACCGGTGCCGAGCCAGGGATCGTTGGTGACGTAGTGGTCGCCCTCCTTCATCTCGGAGGCCGGGATCTTCGCCAGGAAATGCTTCACGCTGCGGGCCATGGAGTTGATGTGGCCGGGGGTTCCCGTCACGGCCTGGGCGAGCATGCGGCCCTCCACGTCGAAGACGCCGGCCGAGATGTCGCCGGCCTCGCGCGCGGAGGTGGAGAAGGCGGTGCGGACCAGCGTCCTGGCCTGCTCCTCCACGACGGAGAGCAGCCGGTTCCACATGACCTGGAGGCGGATGTCGTTCATGGCGTGAACTCCAGCACGATCTGCTCGGCGGCGTTGATGGTGGCGGACCAGCCCGCCGGCACGACGGTGGTGGTCTCGTCCTCGATGATGAGGGCGGGGCCGTTCAGCGTGGCGCCGGGCGGCAGGCCGTCGCGATCGTAGATGGCCGCGTCCTGGGTGAGGCCGGTCGCCGGATCGGTCAGTGCGCGCCTGTGCGACGGCGGGGGCGTCGGGGCCGCGGCGGGTTGCGACAGCACGGCCGGATCCGCGACGGGGCGCGAGAGGGAGAGCGCCCAGGTCATGATCTCGGGCTGGAGGCCCGGGATCGCGCGGCCGAAGATGCCGCGATAGGCGGCGACGAAGGCGTCGTGCAGCGCGGTGGCGCCGATGCCTTCGGTGACAGGGACCGCGATCTCGTGGCCCTGGCCGCGATAGCGCATGAAGGCGGTGCGGGCCTCGACCAGGCCCTCGCGCGTCGCGGCCTGGAGGACGACGGCCTCGGCCTCCACGCGCATCTCGGCGAACATGGCTTCGAGCGCGGCCTCGTCCAGCGTGTCGAGGCGGGTGTAACGCGTGCGGACGACCTCGAAGCCGATCGGCGCCTGGAGGAAGCCATGCGCCGAGCCGACGCCGGCGCCGCGCGGCACCAGCACCTTCGCGATGCCGAGCTTTTGCGCGAGGCGTGCGGCGTGCAGCGGTGCCGCACCCCCGAAGGCGATCATGGTGCGGCCGGCGGTGTCCTCGCCATTCTCCACGGCGTGGACGCGGGCGGCGCTGGCCATGGTCTCGTCGACGATCTCGGCCACGCCGACCGGCGCCTCGCCGCCCATCGCGGCGAAGGCCGAGCGCGAGGCCGCGGTATCGAGCTTCATCGTGCCGCCGGCGAAGAGATCGGGATCGAGCCGGCCCAGCAGCAGGTCCGCATCGGTGACGGTCGGCGCGGTGCCGCCGAGGCCGTAGCAGGCCGGGCCCGGCGCGCTGCCGGCGCTGTCCGGGCCGATCTGGATGCGGCCCAGGGCGTCGTGCCGCGCGATGGAGCCGCCGCCGGCGCCGATCTCCACCAGCTCGATCACCGGGATGCGGATCGGCAGGCCGCTGCCCTGCACGAAGCGATAGGCGCGCGCGACCTCGAAGCTGCGCGCCAAGTGGAACTTGCCGTGGTCGATCAGCGTGAGCTTGGCCGTGGTGCCGCCCATGTCGAAGGCCAGCACGCGGTCCAGCGCGTTCTGCGCCGCGACGTGGCGCGCCAGGATGGCGCCGCCGGCCGGGCCGCTTTCCACCAGGCGCACGGGAAAGCGCCGCGCGGCCCCGACGGTGCAGAGCCCGCCGGAGGACATCATCATCAGCACGGGCGCGGCGACGCCGAGCGCGCGCAGCCCCTCGTCGATGCCGGCGAGATAGCCGTCCATCAGCGGGCGCACATAGGCGTTGGCGATGGTGGTGCTGGCGCGGTCGTATTCGCGCACCTCGGGGCAGACCTCGCAGGAGAGCGAGAGGGAGACGCGGGGGAGCATCTCCGCGACGATCTCCGCGGCCCGGCGCTCATGCGCGTCGTTGGTGAAGGAGTGCAGGAAGCAGATGGCGATGGCCGTGATGCCATCGGCCTTCGCCTGCTCGCAGACCGCGCGCAGCGCGGCTTCGTCCAGCTCCAGCAGCACGCCGCCATCGGCCGCGATGCGCTCGGGCACGGTGTAGCGCAGCGCGCGCGGCACCAGCGGCACGGGCCGCTCCATGGTCAGGTCGTATTGGGCGAAGCGGTGCTCGTAGGCGATCTCGATGCTGTCCCGGAAACCCTGCGTCGTGACCAGCGCCGTTTTCGCACCCTTGCGCTCGATGAGCGCATTGGTGGCGAGCGTCGTGCCGTGCAGGACGAGCCCGATCGCCGAAGGCTCCACGCCGGCCGAGGCGAGCAGTAGCCGCGTGCCCTCGATTACCGCACGCTCCGGCGCGTCGGGCGTGGTCAGCAGCTTGTGGGAAAAGCTCCGGCCCGGCGCTTCGAGCACGAGGTCGGTGAAGGTGCCGCCGATGTCGACGGCCAGGCGATGCTGCATCTCAGTCGTTGATCCTGATGTTGCCGGCGCGCACGACGCGCCCCCAGATTTCGGTGTCCGTGCGGAGGAAGGCCACGTATTCGGCGCGCGGCATGGGCGCGGGGGTCAGCCCCGCCTCGTCGAAACGGCGCTTCCAGGCGGGGTCGTCGAACACGCGCAGGACCTCCGCGTGGATTCGGTCCTGGATCGCCTCGGGCGTGCCCGCGGGGGCGACGAGCCCGTACCAGTTCTCCGAGGCGAAGCCGGGCACGGCCTCGGCCACGGCGGGCGTGTTGGGCAGCAGCGGCCAGCGCTCGGGCGAGGTCACCGCCATGGCACGCGCCTGGCCGCCATTGATGAGCGTCAGCGTCGCCGGGTCGCCGTAATAGGCGTCCACCACCTTGGCCGCGAGGTCGTTCAGCGCCGGGCCGGTGCCGCGATAGGGCACATGCTCGATCCGCACGCCGGCCGACTGGTTGAAGAGCTCGCCGGTGAGGTGCTGGCTGGTGCCCGCCCCGCCGCTCGCGTAGCGGAGGTTGCCCTGCCGCGCGAGGGCGATGAACTCGGGCAGCGTCTGCGCCGGCAGGTCGGTGCGGACGGCCAGGATGAAGGGCATCCGCACCAGCCGCGTGATGTTCGCAAGGCCCAGCGGATCATAAGGCATCGGGCGCAGATGCGGGCCGACGGTCAGCGTGCCGGCGCCGGTGAGCGAGAGCGTGTAGCCGTCCGGCGCGGCGTGCGAGAGCGCCTCCACGCCGATCACCCCGCCGGCCCCGCCGCGGTTCTCCACGACCACGGGTTGCCCGAGGTTGCGCCCCAGCGGCTCGGCCAGCAGCCGCCCCGTGAGGTCCACGCCGCCGCCCGGCGGGAAGGGCACGATCAGGCGGATGGACCGCGTGGGCCAGGACTGCGCGGATGCCCCTCGTGTAGAGATGGGGGCGGGCGCGGCCAGCAGGGAGAGCACCGTTCTTCGCGCCAGGGTGGAACGCCGCATGGAAAGCCTTTTCGGTTCGACGGGCGGAACCGTGGAGCAGCCGTCCGCAGCCGGCAATGCCCGGGCGGCCATCAGCCGGCGACGAAAGCGCGCCGGAGCCGGCGCCTCGATGCTCAGATCGCCGTCGGGATACGCTTCGATATGCGCCAGCACCCGCTGCATCCGCTCGTCGTAGTTTCGCGCCGCGTCCTTCATCGGGGGGCATCCATAGCCGCTGCCGGCGCGCGCCGCCCGACCGGATTTGCCCTTCGCAGGCCTGTTTCGTATCGTCCGATCCAGAACGGGGAACTCCATGGCACAGCGAAAACTCTTCGAGCTCTGCGGCACCGATCCGGACCGCCGCTTCAGCCCCTATTGCTGGCGCATCCGCATGGCGCTGGCGCATAAGGGCCTCGACACCGAGACCATCCCCTGGCGCTTCACGCAGGGCGAGGCCATCGCCTTCGCCAACTCGAAGACGGTGCCGGTGCTCATCGACGGCGACCAGACGGTGGCCGACAGCTGGGCCATCGCCGAGTACCTGGACCGCGCCTATCCCGACCGGCCCGCGCTCTTCCCCGGCCATCCGGCAAGCCTGCGCTTCACCGCCTCCTGGGCCGACCGCGTGCTGAATGCCGGTCTCGCGAAGCTCATCGTTTCCGACATCCCCGGGCTGCTCGGCGATGGCGAGAAAAAGTACTTCGTCGAAAGCCGCGAGAAGCGCTTCGGCATGACGCTGGAGCAGGTGACCGCCGACCGCGAGGCGAAGCTGCCCGAGTTCCGCGCCAGCCTGCAGCCGTTGCGCGCCGTGCTCCAGCAGCAGCCCTATGTCGCCGGGGATTCGCCCGACTACGCCGACTACATCATGTTCGGCGGCTTCATGTGGGCACGCGTGGTGAGCCCGCTGCAGATCCTGGAGGAGAGCGACCCCCTCCACGGCTGGATGGAGCGCATGCTGGACCTGTTCGGCGGCCTCGCGCGCGGCGTGCCGGCCCGCGCCGCGGCCTGAGCTGACCTCCTCGGCCGCTTGGGCTTATACTCCATGACGACGCCTGTTCTGGTATCGCCCAGTTCGGCATCGCATGGAGGCCGCATGAACCGCCGACATCTCCTCGCCGCGCCCGCCCTGCTCGCCGGCATCCCCTTGCCCGCCCGCGCCGCCGACCAGCCGGTGGTGGTGGAGCTCTTCACCTCGCAATCCTGCTCCTCCTGCTCGGCCGCCGACGCGCTGCTCGCCGAGCTGGCGCGCGACCGGCCGGACGTGCTCGCCCTCGCCTTCCACGTCACCTACTGGGACAATGCGGGCTGGCGCGACCGCTTCTCGCTGCGCGAGGCCACCGACCGGCAGCGGCGCTATTCCTCGACGCTGGTGAACTCGCGCTATCGCGGCCAGCTCTTCACGCCGCAATTCGTCGTGCAAGGCCAGAGCGACGCCGTCGGCTCCGACCGTCCCGCCGTGCTCGCCGCCATCGACGCGGCCCGCATCACGCCGCGCGTGCCGCTCACGGTCACGCCCAACACCACCTCCGTCACCATCCACGTCGGTGCCGGCACCGGCGTCGCGACGGTCTGGCTGATCGGCTACGATCCGCGCCACGAGACCGAGGTGCGCGGCGGCGAGAACAGCGGCCGCAAGCTCGTCGACGCGAATGTGGTGCGCAGCATCCTTCAGGTCGGCGCCTGGCTCGGGCAGCCGTTGCGCGTGGACGAACCGAAGCCGGACGGCGAGCGCATCGCGGTGCTGCTGCAGGCGGCCGGCGGCGGAATCCTGGGGGCGGCGAAGGCCTAGCCCCGCATCGGCTGACGGCCTGGCGGTCGATCGTCGCGACGCTGCGACGGGGCCCTCAGCCTTCCAGCAGCCGGGCCCTGGCCGCCGCCAGGATCCGCTCCGACAGCGCGCCGTCATTCACCGCGCGCGCGAGCACCAGCGCGCCCACGACCGACGACAGCGCCGCCAGCGCCTCCTCCTCGGTCGCGACCCCGCGATGCGCGGCCAGCTTGGCGCCGATCCGCGCGGCCAAGGACCGCACGCCCTCGGTGAAGCGCGCGCGCAGCGCCGGCGCCTGCCGCGGCATCTCGGAGCACAGCGCCGCGACGCCGCAGCCCGAGCCGATCGCATCGCGATGCCGCGGCGAGAGGTAATGGTCGAGGAACGCCTCCAGCCCCTTCTCCGCATGCTTCGCGCTGCCCTGCGCGAAGACCTCCGTCAGCGCCTCGATCGCCAGCTGCTCCTTGGAGCCGAACTGGCTGTAGAGGCTGCCATGGGTGAGGCCCGCCGCCTCGGCCAGCGCGTCCACGCCCGTGCCCGAGACCCCGCGCTCGCGGAACAGCCTGCCCGCCTCCGCCAGGATGCGCGCGCGGTTCTCCGCGGATTTCTCCTTCGACAGCTTCATTGCAAGCCCCCTTCGCGCCCCTACTTGACAGTTTTCGTGGCGAGCGCAATCTCTAATCCTATTGATAGCGATCGTCACGATAAACGACACATCGGAGGTCAGCCATGCCCCAGGATCCCATCGTCATCGCCAGCGCGGTCCGCACGCCGCTGGGGAAATTCCAGGGCGGGCTCGCGGCCGTCCGGGCGCCCGATCTCGGCGCGGCGGCCATCCGGGCAGCCCTGGAGCGCGCGGGCGTAAAGCCGGAATCCATCAACGAGGTGCTGATGGGCTGCGTGCTGCCGGCGGGGCTCAAGCAGGCACCGGCGCGACAGGCCATGCGCGCCGCCGGGCTGCCCGATGCGGTTGGCGCCACCACCGTCAACAAGGTCTGCGGCTCGGGCATGAAGGCGGTGATGCTGGGCCACGACCTGCTACGCGCGGGCTCGGCGGAGATCGTCGTCGCCGGGGGCATGGAGAGCATGTCGGGCGCGCCCTACCTGCTCGACAAGGCGCGCGGCGGCTACCGCGCCGGCCATGCGACCATGTACGACCACATGGTCCTGGACGGGCTGGAGGATGCCTACGACACCGGCCGCTCCATGGGCAGCTTCGGCGAGGCCACGGCGGAGCGCTACCAGTTCTCCCGGGCCCAGCAGGACGCCTATGCCATCGAGACGCTGCGCCGTGCCAAGGAGGCCGTGGCCGGCGGCGCCTTCGCCAGCCAGGTCGTGGCCGTCGGCGAGGTGTCGCTGGACGAGATCCCCCAGAAACTCTCGCCCGAGCGCATCCCGACGCTCAGGCCCGCCTTCTCGAAGGACGGCACCGTCACCGCCGCCAGCAGCAGCGCCAATGCCGACGGCGCGGCGGCGCTGGTGCTGACGACGCTCTCGAATGCCGAGAAGCAGGGCTTGCCGGTGCTGGCGAAGATCCTCGGCCACGCCACGCACAGCCAGGCGCCGGAATGGTTCACCACGGCCCCTGCCCCGGCCATCCGGAAACTGCTGGACCGCGTGGGCTGGGAGGCCGGCGAGGTGGACCTCTTCGAGATCAACGAGGCCTTCGCCGTCGTCACCATGGCGGCGATGCACGATCTCGGCCTGCCGCACGAGAAGGTGAACGTGCATGGCGGCGCGTGCGCGCTGGGCCACCCGATCGGCGCCACCGGCGCGCGGCTGATCGTCACGCTGCTGCACGCGCTGCAGGAACGCGGGCAGCGCAAGGGCATCGCGGCGCTGTGCATCGGCGGCGGCGAGGCGACCGCGGTCGCCATCGAGACGGTGCATTAAGATGCGCATCCTGATCCTCGGCGCCGGCGCGATCGGCGGCTATTACGGCCTGCAGCTGGCCCAGGCCGGGGCGGACGTCACCTTCCTCGTGCGCCCGAAGCGCGCGGAGGTCCTGGCGCGCGACGGCCTCGTCGTGCACAGCCGCGGCGAGGTCCTGCAGCGGAAGGTCACGACCGTCCTCGCCGAGGAGGTCCGTGCGCCCTACGATCTCGTCTTCCTGACCTGCAAGGCCTTCGACCTCGACAGCGCGATGGACGCCATCGCCCCCGCCGTCGGCGCCGGCACGGCGGTGCTGCCCATCCTCAACGGCATGGCGCATTTCGAGGCGCTGGACGCCCGCTTCGGCGCGGAGCGCGTGCTGGGCGGCGTCTGCTACATCGCGACCTCGCTCGCCGCCGACGGCTCCATCCGCCACACGAGCCCAGGCGACATGATCCTCTTCGGCGACCGGGAGGGCCGCGATTCACCGCGCGCGGAGGCGCTCGCCCAGGCCTTCGCCGGCACGAAGGTGAATGCCACGGCCACGAAGGAGATCGTCCAGGCCCTCTGGGAGAAGTGGTCCATGATCGCGGCCGCGGCGGGCCTGACCTCGCTGATGCGCGCGACCGTCGGCGAGATCATGGCGACCTCCACCGGCCTCGCCACGGCCGAAAGCATCATGGCCGAGACGCGGAGCATCGCCGGCGCGCTGGGCCA
This sequence comes from Rubritepida sp., assembly GCA_028291485.1. Lineage (GTDB taxonomy): Bacteria > Pseudomonadota > Alphaproteobacteria > Acetobacterales > Acetobacteraceae > Roseococcus. The sequence continues at coordinate 13,466 of JAQGHZ010000639.1, forward strand.
TGCGCCGCGCCAGCCCGCCGTGGACCAGGTGCGCAGGCAGCTCACCGACCCCGCCTCGCGCTGGGCGGCCTCGATGATGCGCGACATAGAGCAGAACGTGCCGAAGCTCGAGGTCGACCACATCATCGGCGACCTGATCCGCCGGGGCGCCGAGGCCGGCGTGGCGGCGCCGCTGCTCGGCGCGGCGAATGCGCAACTGCAGATCTACAACACGCGCCACTCGGCCGGGTGACCCGCAACTGTCGGTGGCTTTGCCGTCCCAAACTGGGAATGATGACGTGCCGGCAACGCGGCCCGCACCGGGACAGGCCGTGGCCTTCATGGAGATCCGTCAATGGCCTTCAATCTGGTAACCATCCACACCGCGCTCAGCCTCGTCGCCATTGCGGCGGGGGTGGTCGTGGTCTTCGACCTCGTGCGCGCGGGCCCGACGCCCTTCTGGACCGTGCTCTTCCTCGCGACCGCCATCCTGACGAGCGCGACCGGTTACCTCTTCCCCTTCAGCGGCGTGCTGCCCTCGCAGATCGTGGGCGGTGTCGCGCTGCTGGTGCTCGCGGTGGTGCTGGCCGCCCGCTACGCCTTCGGCCTCCGCGGGTCATGGCGGAAGGTGGACGCCATCGGCATGGTCGCGAGCCTCTACTTCCTGATCTTCGTGCTGGTGGCGCAGGGCTTCGCGAAGATCCCCTCGCTGCACGTGCTGGCGCCGACCCAGTCCGAGCCGCCCTTCGCCGTCGCGCAGGTGGTGGTGCTGATCCTCTTCGTCCTGCTCGGCATCGGCGCGACGCGGACCGCGGGCCGCGTCGCCCGGCCAGCCTGAGCAGTTAGAACATGAGCCGTCAGTGCCGAGCAGTCAGAACCTGAGCCGTCAGGGCCGAGCAGTCAGGACCGGGGCGGTCAGTAGCCGCCGCCGCCGCCGCCCGGTATCGCCGAGACGCCGGTATCGAGCGGGTTGAAGTTGGCCGGCGCGCGGGCGGGCCGGGCCGGCTCGGCCCCGTCACGGGAGGCTCCGGTGGCCACGGGGCGGTCCCTCACGGCCTCGCTCGGGGGCGCCGCGCAGGCGGCGGCGAGGGCCAGGACCGAGGTCATCGTCAAAATGCGGATCATGGGGATGTTTCCTTGGTGTCCGGTGGAGGCGGCAGGCAGTCATGCCTCCTTCGCTGGAACCGTCCCGAAGGTAACACATCAGCCCGGCGCATCTGCCGGCGGGACCGGCCGCGGCTTTCCGGCCTCGTCCACCGCGACGAAGGTGAACTCGGCCTGGGTGACCTTCAGCCGGTCGCCGATCCGCCGCCGCAGCACCCAGGTCTCGACGTCGAAGGTGATGGAGGTCCGCCCCACCCGCTTGAGCGAGGTGTACACGCAGACCACGTCGCCCACCTTCACCGGCTGGATGAAGACCATGGTCGAGGCGGCCACCGTCACCACGCGGCCCTGCGCGACGCCCGCGGCCGCGATGCCGCCGGCCGCATCCATCTGGGCCATGACCCAGCCGCCGAAGATGTCGCCGGCGGGGTTGGTGTCGGCCGGCATGGCAAGCTGGCGGATCTGCAGCTCGCCGCGCGGGGTGTGAATGTCGTCCATGTCGGGCTCCTGGTGTCGCGCCGCAACCTAGCGGCAAGGCCGGCATGACGCATGCCCCGCGCCATGCCATCCTCACGGAAGATCCATCCGAATCCACGGGACCAGTTTAAATGACCCTCAGTACCGCCGTGCGCGACCACCGCCTCGCCCTCATGCGCGGGCTGATGGACCGGGAGGGCTATGACGCGCTCGCCTTCACCGGCGCCGACTTCTTCCAGTTCGCCACCAATTTCGCCACCGACGTGCAGCCCTGGGAGCGGCCGATCGTCTGCGTCGTGCCGCGCAACGGCGAGCCCTTCGCCGTGCTCTGCGAGCTCTCGACCAACCATTGGCGCTTCGGATCGGAGGCCCGGAAGCTCTGGGTAACCGACGTGGAATTCTACGCCGAGCACCCGCGCCTGACGAACCGGCTGCCGATGGTGACCGAATGGCCGCAGCTGGTCGCCGACCGCCTGCGCCGCGCTGGCCTCGCCAAGGCACGGATCGGCGCGGATGCCGCTGGCGGCATGCTGGCGCGCGCAACGGCGCTGCTGCCCCATCTCAAGCTGGAGGGCGCCACCGCGGGCTGCCGCCAGCTCCGCTGGGTGAAGCATCCGGAGGAGCTGCAGCTGCTGCGCGAGATCGCCGCACTCACCGACTGGGTGCAGGACCAGTATCGCGAGGCCATCCGCCCCGGCCGCCTGGTGCAGGAGATGGACATGGCGATGGCCGCCAAGCTCGCCGAGGAATCCGCGATCCGCTTTCCGGGCCAGCACCTGGAGATCATGCGCTGCTGGACGCTCTCCGGCCCCGCGAGCTGCGCGCCGCACGGCGACGGGCGCTCCTCCGGCCAGCGCATCGAGAAGGGCGACGGTCTCGTGAACATCGTCATCCCGCGCGTGAACGGGCTGGTGGTGGAGAACGAGCGCACCTGGTTCTGCGGCAAGCCCACCGAGCGACAGGCCTTCCTCTTCGAGACGGCGCGCGCCGCCAACGAGGCGGCCTGCGCGGCGGCGATCACCGGCAAGCCGGTCAGCGGCATCGACGCGGCGGCGCAGGCGGTGATCGAGAAGGCCGGCGTGGCCGACCTCATCCTGCACCGCACCGGCCACGGCATGGGCACCATGGGCCATGAATTCCCCGAGGACATGGCCTTCAACCACCGCCCCCTGCTGGAGAACGAGGTCTATTCGGCCGAGCCCGGCCTCTACCAATGGGGCCTCGGCGGCTTCCGCCACGACGACACGGTGATCGTCGGCGCCACGCCCGAGGTCATCACCCACTCGCCCAAGACCCTCGCTTCGCAGGTGATCCTATGAGCTTCGATCTTCTCGCCCACGCCCTGACCAAGCCCGGCCAGCCGGAGGTCGCGCTGCAGGCGATCCAGGATGCCGCGCAGGAGCTCATCGGCCACAAGCTCTTCACCATCCTGGTGCTGGATCATGCGCGCGGCCTGAACAGCCGCTTCTACTCGAGCCATCCGGTGGAATATCCGGTCGGCGGCTACAAGCCGATCGACCCGACGCGGGAGTTCTACAACATCGTCGTGAACCAGGGCGAGCCGCGCTTCCTGCACGATCGCGAGGACATCATCCGCACCTTCCCCGACCATGCCGCGATCCTCGGGCTGGGCTGCGAATCCGCGGTGAACATGCCGGTGCGCTGGAACGGGCGGACGCTCGGCTCGCTGAACCTGCTGCATGACGCGGGGTATTACGGCCCGCAGCACCGGCCGGTGCTGAACGTCCTGGCCGGGCTCTCCATCGCGCCCTTCCTACGCATCATCGAAGGTCAGTCCGCATGATCCCGCGCATCCCACGCCGCACGGCCGCGTTGCTCCTCACCGCCCCCGCCATCGCGCGCGCGCAGGACAATCAGACCCTGCGCATCATCATCCCGCAGCCGCCGGGCGGCGCCACCGATGTGCTGGCCCGCCTGCTCATCGAGCCGCTGGCGCGCGAGCTCGGCCGCAACGTGATCATCGAGAACCGGCCGGGCGCCAACGGCATCGTCTCCATCAACGCGCTGAAGCAGTCGCGGCCCGACGGCAACACCATGCTGCTCGGCGGCGTCTCCATCTTCAGCTTCAACCCGAACCTCTTCTCGAATCTGAACTACGATCCCTGGCGCGACTTCTCCTGGATCGCACCCATCGCCGACACGCCCTACGCGATCATCGTGGGCCGCCGCACGGGCATCACGACCATGCAGCAATATGTGGAGCGCGCCCGCGCCGAACCCGAGCGCATCACCTACGGCAGCGCGGGCAACGGCAACTCCACGCATATCGGCATGGAGATGGTGGCCGAGCGCGCGAACATCCGCCTCACCCACGTGCCCTTCGCCGGCTCGGCCCCGGCGCTGACGGCGATCATCGCGGGCGATGTCGACGGCATGTTCACGCCGCTCGGCAGCGCGCTGCAATCCGCCGAGGCCGGGCAGGTCGTGCCGCTGGTGACCATGGGGCGCGAGCGCTCGCCCGCCTTGCCCAATACGCCCACGCTGAACGAGGCGGGGCTCGGGAACATCACCCTGCCTGGCTGGTACGCCTTCGTGGGACCGGCGGGCATGCCCCAAGCCATCGTGGAGCGGCTGAACGCCGCCACCCGCGCCGTGGTGGACAGCGCCGCAGTGACCCGGAAGCTGCGCGACGTCGTGCTGGAGCCGGTCTCGGGCAGCGCGCAATCCATCCAGGACCGCGCGAAGGCCGAAAGCGCCGAGATCGCGGCCTTCGTCCGCCGCCGCGGCATCCGGGTGGAGTGAGCAACATGGCCCGTCCCGAACGCCGCATCCCCGCCCCGCGCGCCATGATCACCGCCCCGCAGCCCGAGGCGGTGGAGGCCGGCACGGCCGTCCTCGCCGCCGGCGGCAACGCGCTCGACGCCGCACTCGCCTGCGCCCTGACGCAGGGCGTCGTCGACCCGATGATGTGCGGCATCGGCGGGCTCGGCGTCCTGCACATCCTCGATCCGAAGACGGGCAACCATCTCGTCCTCAACGGGCTCTCCACCTGCCCCGGCGCCTGCACCGAGATGATGTGGGCCAATGCCTTCGAGCGCGAGTGCTCGGACGGCTATGGCTATGTGCTCACCGGCAACGTCAACGAGCTCGGGCACGACGCGGTGACCACGCCGGGCATCCTGCGCGTCTTCGCCGAGGCGCATCGCCGCTGGGGCAGCAAGCCCTGGGCGGAGCTCTTCGCCCCGGCCATCGCGACGGCCACCGAAGGCTGGCTGGTGCGCCCGCATGTGGCGACCATGTTCGCGCTGGACGAGGCGGCCTATGGGCGGCTGCCCTATCGCGAGAAGCTGGGTTTCACCGAGGACGGCAAGCGACTCTACCTGCGGCCGGACGGCACGCCGAAGCGCGTGGGCGACTCCGTGCGCAACCCGGACCTGGCCGCGACGCTGACGACGCTCGCGCGCGAAGGCGCCGAGGATTTCTACACCGGCAGCATCGCGCGCCGCATCATCGCCGACATGGAGGCGCATGGCGGGCTGCTCTCCGCCGCCGACCTCGCGGGCATGGCGCCGGAGATCGGGCCGCCGCTGACCATCGACTATCGCGGCCGCACCATCGCCGTGCCGGCCCCGCCGGCGGGCGGCATCATGGTCGTGGAGATGCTGCGCATCCTGGAGCGCTTCGACCTGACGGCGATGGGCCACAACAGCGCCGAATACATCCGCACCGTCGCCGAGGCGATGAAGGTCGCGGGCCGCGACAAGGACCTGCATATCGGCGATCCGCGCTTCGTGCCGCCGCCGCTGGAACGGCTGCTCTCGGATGCCTATGCCGACGAGCGCGCCGCCGCGATCCGCGCGGGGGAAAAGTATCACCTCCCGCGCACGGAATCGGATTCCAAGCACACCACCACCATCTCCTGCGTGGACGGGGATGGCATGGTCGTCTCGATGACGCACACGCTGGGCGTGCCCTCGGGCGTCATCCCGCCGGGCACGGGCTTCATGCTGAACGGCGCGATGAACTGGTGCGATCCGCGGCCGGGCCGCGCGGGCTCCATCGCGCCGGGCAAGCGGCGCTTCTCCTCGATGACGCCGAGCATCATCCTGGAAGGCAAGGAGGCCGTCGCCACCATGGGCGCACCTGGCGGCGCCTGGATCCCCATCGCGGTGCTGCAGGCCCTGGTGAACCTGCTCGACTTCGGCATGGGCATCCAGGAATCCGTGCAGGCGCCGCGCTTCAGCGCCACCAGCGACGCGATCGACATGGGCAACCGCATCCCGCGCGCCGTGCAGCGCGAGCTGGAGGCGATGGGCTACGAGGTGAAGCGCATCGCGGCCACCTTCCCCTTCGCCGCCGTGCACGGGATCACGATGTGGGACGGGCGCCTCGAAGGCGGCGCGGACCCGCAGCGCGACGGCCTCGCGGCGGGGGTGGCGTGATGCTCAGGCGCCGCGCGCTAGGGCTGCTGCCAGCGGGTTTGGCCGCACCGGCCCTGGCGCAGGCGCCATGGCCGCAGGCCGGGCCCATCCGCTTCGTGGTGCCCTTCGCGCCGGGCGGCACCACCGACATCATCGCGCGTATCGTCACGGCGGAAATGTCGCGCCGGATCGGGCAGGGCATCGTGGTCGACAACCGGCCCGGCGCCGGCGCCATGCTCGGCACCGGGCAGGTCGCCCGCGCCGCGCCGGATGGCTACACGCTGCTGCTCTCGGTCATCAGCTCGATGATCGTCGGCAAGGTGCTGCAGGGCGACCGCGCCGGCTGGGACCCGGATCGCGACTTCGCCCATGTCGCGATGGTGATGAGCACGCCCTACCTCATCCTCGTCCGGCCCGACCTGCCGATCCGCAGCGTCGCCGAGCTGGTGGAGGCGGCGAAGCGGGAGCCGGACCGCTATTCCTACGGCACCTCGGGCATCGGCTCGATGCCGCATCTGGTGATGGTGCGCTTCCTGCAGGCGGCGGGGCTGACCATGACGCATGTGCCCTATCGCGGCTCGGCGCAGGTGGTGTCGGACGTGATCGGCGGCACGTTGCCCATGATGATCGACAGCCTGACGGCCGCGAGTGCGAACATCCGCAGCGGCGCGTTGCGGCCGCTGGCGCATAGCTGGCCGGAGCGCGTGCCGAGCTTCCCGGACATCCCGACCTTCGCGGAACTGGGATATCCGTCGCTGGTGGTGGATGGCTGGTCCGGGATCGCGACGCCGGCCCGCACACCGCGGCCCATCCTGGAGCGGCTGGCGAATGCGGCGCGGGAGTCGCTGGAATCGCCGGAGCTGCTGCGGCGCTATGCGGAATCCGCGACGGCGCCGGGGCGGGTGTTTCTCGACGACGCGCAGCAGTATGTGCGGGATGAATTGGCCGCGTGGACGCCGATTATCCGGGCATCGGGGGCTTCGATGGATTGAGGGGGCGTTGCCCCCTCAAACTCCCCTACCAAGAAACTCAGTTTCCTGGATCTTCGATCAGAAGATCAGCTCAGCAGATCCGGCGCGGCGGATTCCCCACGCAGGACCACCAGCGCGTCGAGCGCGTAGGCCCCGTCGGGCTTCACCAGGAAGGGGTTGATCTCGACGCTCTCGATGACGTCCTGCTGGGCGACGGCGAGTTCGGAGACGGCGACGAGGGCCTTCACCAGCGCCGCCTTGTCCATGGGCGCGCGGCCAC
>JAQGHZ010000658.1 GCA_028291485.1 Rubritepida sp.
CGCGCGCGCAGCCGCTCGGCCAGCCGGTGCGAGCGCCGGACGCGCGACATGGCCGCCGCGCGGACCTTCTCGATCAGGACCGGCGCGACCTCGTCGATGGTCAGCGAGATCGCTCCGTCGGGCTTGGGCACCACGTCGAAGGCGCCCAGCTCCAGCGCCTCCAGCGTGGCCTCCGCCCCTTCCGCCGTGAGCGAGGAAACCATCACGACGGGGCAAGGCCGCTCGACCATGATCCGGTCGAGGCAGGCGAGGCCACCCATGCGAGGCATCAGCACATCGAGCGTGACCACGTCCGGACGGAAAGCATGCAGCTGGGCCAGCGCCTCGACGCCATCGCGCGCGAAGGCGAGCTCGAAGCCGCCCTCCTGCTGGAAGACATCGCCCAGCACGCGGCGCATGAGGGCGGAATCGTCGACGATGAGAAGCTTGATCACGTGATCAGCGGATTCGCCGTCAGATCGCGCAGCAGGTCGGCCTCGGCGCGGTCCAGCAGGGCAGCGGGATCGATCAGGAGGATCACCTCGCCGCCGCGCGCGACCCGCGCCGCACGGTCGAAGAGACGGCCGCTGCCTTCGGACAGGTCGGGCGCCGGCAGCAGATCGGCGGCCTCGACCTCCAGGATCTCCGAGGCCGCGTCCACCGCGAAGCCGGCCTGCAGCGGACCCAGCGTGACGATGACGACGCGTCCGCCGGCACTCTCGCCCTCGACGGCGAAGCGCCGCCGCTGATCGATGACCGGGATCACCCGTCCGCGCAGGCTCATTACGCCGCGCACATAGGAAGGTGCCTTGGGCAGGCGGGTCAGGGCCTCGGGCAGGCGCACCACCTCGTCGACGGCCGTGATCGGCAGGCCGTAGGATTCGCCGCCGAGGCGGATCACCAGAAAGCGCTCGCGGCTGGCGGTGGGCGAGAGGCTGTCCATGGTCTCGTCCTTGTCCTGGTCGGTCTCGTCGAGCAAACGCGCGACGCGGTCGTCCGCCAGCACGCGCTCCGGCGATAAAAGGGCGACGAGGCCACGCCCGTCGGCAAGTCGCAGCACGGCGTCGATCCGCGCCTCGCCTGCCCCGCGATTGAACAGGCTCGGCGCCGGCGCCACGCGGTCGCGCGAGGCGCGCAGGATGACGTCGACGCGGTCCACCACCAGCGCCAGGCGGTGCCGGCCGATCCGCGCGACGACGACGCGCTCCGCTCCGGTGAGCGCACGGCCGGGCAGGCCAAGCAACACGCGCAGCGAGAGGGCCGGCAGCACGTCACCACGCAGCGGGAAGACGCCCAGAAGCACATCTTCCATACGCGGCAGCGCGGTGAAGGCGGCGGGCAGCGCCACGACCTCGGCCACGGCGCCGAGCGGAAGGGCGTAGTCCTGGCCGGCCAGGGTGAAGGCGAGGAAGGCCAGCTCCTCGACCGCCGCCACGGGCCGGGCCTCGGAACGAACCGGCGTGGCGCGGGCCTGGGCGCGAAAGGCGCCGAAATGCTCGCGCAGGGCGGCGTCGAGGTCGAGCCAGCGGGCGCCATCCTCCTGGTCGAGCAGCAGTCTTCCGTCGGCAGGCTCGGCAGCGTCGCCCTCGACCGCCCGCAGGGCCTCCACGGAGTCCACCGCCAGCCCGATCGGCGGATCGTGGCGTAGGACCACGACGCGCTGCGCTCCGGCCGATACGTCGGCACCGCCCAACAAGCCGCGCAGCGAGACCACCGGCAGCACCACGCCGCGCAGATGCGTGACGCCGAGCAGCCCGGCCGGGCCATTCGGCACGCGCGTGATCCGGGGGCTGCGGATCACCTCGGCGACGCTGCTGGCCGCCATCGCGACCCGCGCGTCGCCGGCCTTCACCGTCAGCCGATGGGCGCCCGCTGCCGGCATCAGCCTTCGGCCATCCGGTGCAACTCATTGGCCAGCAGGGCGATCTCCTCGATGGCGGCGGCCAGGTCCTCGGCGCCCTGCGACTGCTGCCGCGCCGCCGTCGCGGCCTGCGCCGCGGCGCGGCTGGCTTCGTCGGCCGCGGCGGCGATCTGACCGATGCCGGAAAGTACCTGCGAACTGGCCGCCAGGATCTCCACGCTGCCGCGCGCGATGTCGTCGGCGCCGGCGCGCAGCGAGACGGTCTCGGCCGCCATCTGCTCCATCCGCTCGTCGATGGCACGGTTCTTCTCCACCTCGGCCTCGGTCAGCGTCGAGATCTGGTCCACCTCGCGTCGCACCTTGCTGACCTGGGCGACGATGGTCGTCACCAGCTCCTTGGCGGTTTCCGCGTTCTGGGCGGCGTCGCGCGCCAGAGTGCGGATGTCGCCCGAGACCACGGCGAAGCCCCGGCCGGCCTCGCCGGCGCGGGCGGCCTCCACGGCGCCGCTGGTGGCGAGCATCGTCGTCTGGACCGCGATCAGCGCCAGCCCGTCCACGATCTTGCCGATGGCGCCGGCCTCGGCCTCCAGCCGCTCGATCATGTCCTGGACCGTCGCGTTCCCCTCCAGCGCGGCGGCCACGCCGGCGATGAGCGAGGCCACCGCCTTCCGGCCGTTGGCGATCAGCTCCGCGACGGCGGAGGCCCGGGTGGCGCTGGCGCCGGCGGTCGCGGAGAAGGCACGGGCGGCCTTCTCGATCTGCGCCATGGCGGTGCCGGCCTGCTGCGTCGCCGCCGCCTGGATCTGCGCGCCCCGGCTGATCTGGTCGACGGCGACGAGGATCTCGCCCGCCGAGCCGGAGAGCTCTTGCACGGTGGCCGACAGCTCCTCGGCGGCGGCGGCCGCCTCCTGCACCGCCTCGGCCCCGCCGTCTCCCTTCACCAGCAGCTCCGTCATCTCGGCCAGGGCAGCGGAGGCGACCTGGCTCTGCTCCAGAGATTCGCCCTGCTGCTGGACCGAGCGCTGCGCCTCGGCCGCGGCCGAGGCCTGCTCCTCCGCGGCGCTGGAAACGCTTTCCGCGCCGCGCCGCGTCTCGCCGGCGGCGGCGACCGCCTCGACGGCCGCGACCAGGATGGCCTGGCTCTCGCCCGCGAGCGCCGCCATCTCGCGCCGGACGGTGCCGAGCGTCTCATTGACCCGGGCGGCGGCCTTCGCCTCGGCCTCCGCTTCGGTTACGGCCTGGCGCAGGCGGCCGGCGACCTCGCGCACCGTGGTGGCGATGCCCTCGGCCAGGCGCTGGATATCGAGCGAGCGCTTCTCGGCCGTTTGGGCCAGCGCCCGGACCTCGTCCGCGACCACCGCGAAGCCGCGGCCGTCGTCGCCGGCCCGCGCAGCCTCGATCGCCGCATTCAGGGCGAGGAGGTTGGTCTGCTCGGCAATGTCGGCCACGCCGAGGGTGATCTCGCCGATCCGCGCTGCATGGCCCTCCAGGGCAGAGATGACCTCCACGCTGCCCATCTGGCGATGGGCATTGGCGCTCACGGCGCGGACGGAAGCGTCGATCGCCGAGCCCACCTGCGTCAGCAGGGTCTGCATCGCCTCGGTGCGCTGGCGCGAAGCCTCGGCGCGCTCGCGGGCCTGGCCGAAAGAGGCTGTCATCGCGACGGCGGAGGCCAGGGATTCATGCGCGGCGCCGGCCGCCTCCTCGGCGCCGGAGGCGATCTGGCCGAGCGCGCGCCGCAGCTCCTCGACGGCGGCTGCTGCCTGCGCGATGCCGCCGGCCAACTCGAGGCTGGCTGCGGCCATCCGCTCTCCAGCATTCTCCCGGCGCGAGGCGGCCTTACGAGTGGGAGGGCGCTTCGCGGGGGGACTGGCCTCGGCCGGCTCCGCCGCCACCGCGGGACGCGGTTTCGGCCGGCTCGCGAGCGTCGTCGTCTTCACCAGAGCCATATCTGAGATCCCCGCCCCAATCGCCAGTTCATCCAAGCACGTATGTTCGCGAGCGCCCATGATCGCAATGGGAATGCATTCGCAAGCCACTGTATTCGATGAACTATCCCTTTGTGGGAGGGATAATGGGTGGCTTGATCCGGCCCGGCCTAACCGGGATAGACGGCATGGCATGGCGCCGGGTGGTCGACGGCCCCATCATGATGATGCCCTGCTGGCGAATCCCGGTCGGGCCAGGAGACAGAATGCAGGTCGCTGATTCCACCAGCCCGCGGACAATCCTCTTCGTCGAGGACGAGGTTCTCATCGCCATGGTCGCGGGGGCGATGATCTCAGACCTCGGCTATCAGGTGCTGGAGGCGGGCTCCGGGAGCCAGGCGCTGAAGATCCTGGAGAGTGATGCCGCGGTCGATCTGCTTATCACCGACTATTCCATGCCCCGCATGACCGGCATCGAACTCGTGAAGGCCGCGCGCGCGCTGCGGCCCGGCCTGCCCGTGCTGATCGCGACGGGCTATTCGGAACTGCCCGAAGGCTCCGACTCCGATTTGCCCCGGCTGGGCAAGCCCTTTCAACAGGATCAGCTCAAGACGGAGATCGAGAGGCTATTGGGCGAGCCCGAATCCTTCCGGAGTTCGTAGGCCCTTCCCGGATTCGCTGCTGGAGAAAGGAGCATTTGTGGGAAGTGGGAGCCTCCACCGGGAACCGCCTCGTCGACGGGCGCGGATAGAATCCATGGTCGTGGCCGAGTTCCGCAGCCCTCACGTGGCTTACACGAGATGGCAAAAGGGTTTGGCGAAGCCCGCGGAAGGTTGGACATTTGGAGAGCATGCCCGACGCCGGCCCCTTCGCCCGGAGTTGGCCAAAGAGGCGGTGCGCGGTCAGCATGTTCGTCCGTCATTGCCGGCGGCAACCTTCTCTTTAGATGGCGAGTATCCTAGCAGCCTGTCGGATTCACATCGCCTTTGCGATTTGGCAGACTGCGGAGATGGCGACCTTCGTACCCTACAATCGCGACCAGGCGTTCCTGTTGCCTCCGGACCTCAAGGCCTGGCTGCCGG
>JAQGHZ010000662.1 GCA_028291485.1 Rubritepida sp.
CATCGAGATGTCCGGCGGGACGGGCACGCGCCAGTCGAGATAGGCGCGCATCGCATCCGCCAGGCTCTCCGGCGTGCGGAAGGCGGGGATACCGGCCTCGGCGAGCAGGCGCAGCGAGGCATCGGCCTGCGGCACCAGGAAGGCGGCGACCAGCTTTTGCCCGCCCACCGCGTCGCGGCCGCGCAGGATGCCGGCGACCGCGTCGGCAGGCCGGAACTGCGCGGAGGAGCCGATGACCGGGATGACCGCATCCGTGTCCCGCGCGCCGGCCAGCGCCGATATCGCGGCCTCGATGCGTTCGGGCCTGGTGCCGGCCAGCGTCATGTCGAGCAGGCGGCCATGCGGGTGCATGCCGACCGCGTGGAGCTTCTCCGTCGCGATGGCGTCGGGCACACGCGCCTCGATGCCGGCGACGCCCAGCGCGTCCACGGCCATCGCGCCGCCGCCGCCCGTGGTGGTGAGGACCGACACGGCGCGGTGCGGCCTGGTGAGCGGCTTGCGGCCCAGCACCAGCGCGGGAAGCTCCAGAAAGCTCTCCAGCATGGTCGCGCGCAGGATGCCGTTGGCGCGGAAGAAGGCCTCCGCGGCGGCATCGCTGCCGGCCAGCGCGCCGGTGTGGCTCGTCGCCAGCTCCGCGCCGAAGCTGGAGCGGCCGAGCTTGAAGGCGATGAGCGGCTTGCCCGCCGCATGGGCGAGGCGCGCGGCCTCGGCGTAGTGCTCGGGGGCGCGGATCGCCTCCAGGAACAGCATCACCGCATCCACGCCGGGATCCTGCACCAGCATCGCGGCGATCTCGCCGGCGGTGAGGTCGGCCTCGTTGCCGGTCGCGATCATGTGGCTGAAGCCCAGGCCGCGCGCGGCCCCGCGGCCCATGATGGCGCCCAGCATGGAGCCGGACTGGCTCACCAGCGCAAGGCGCCCGGCAGGCAGCGTCTCCGCCTCCAGCGCCGCATTCACGCTGGCTGCGATCTTCTGGGGGATATTGATGATGCCCATCGAATTGGGCCCGAGCAGCCGCAGCCCGGCCGCCTTCGCCGCCGCGAGGCAGCGGTCCTGCAGCGCCTGGCCCTCGGGGCCGGCCTCGGCGAAGCCGTCGGCGAGGATGCAGGCGACCTGCGCGCCCTTGGCCGCGACGGCGGCGATCTGCGATTCCACCTGCTCCGTGCCGAGCAGGATATAGGCGAAGTCGATCCCGGCCGTGATGTCCTCGACGCGGGCATAGGCGCGCTCGCCGAGCACCTCCGGCGCGCGCGGGTTCACGGGGTAGAGCGCGCCCGTGTAGCCGTGCTTGCGCAGGTAGATCTGCGCCCGCGCGGTGAGGCGCGCGGGATCGCCGGAGGCACCGATCAGCGCGATGCTGGAGGGCGCGAGCAGCGCCCTCATGAAGCTTTTCTGCTCATCGGATTCACGCTCCGCGATCCGATTTCGGCGGGCGCTGTGAAAAGCTCTGCCCGAAGACGCCCTCGGCGATGCGGTTCTTCATCATCTCGAGGCTGCCGCCTGCGATCATCCAGCCGCGCGTGCGGCGGACGCAGTATTCGATCAGCAGGTCCTTCGAGTAGCCCATGCCGCCCATGACCTGCATCGACTCGTTGGAGGCCATCCAGCCCGCCTGGTTGCAGGCGTATTTGGCCAGCGCCACCTCCTGCGCGTCCGGCAGGCCACGGCCCGCATTCACGGCCGCCCGGTAGAGCAGCAGCCGCGCGCTATACAGCGCGACCCGCATCTCCGAGAACTTCCACTGCAGCCCCTGGAACTCCATGAGCTTGCGGCCGAACTGCGTGCGCGTCATCGCGTGCTCGCGCGCCGCGGAGAAGCAGTATTCGCCCAGCGAGAGCGCCCGCGTCGTGTTGCCCACGCGCTCCACGTTGAAGCCGCCGATCTGCTTCTTGAAGCCGCCGGGGCCGAGCAGCACCATCTCGGGCGGGATGAAGACATTGTCGAAGTGGAGCTCGCACCACTCCTCGTCATTCATGTAGAGGCTGGGCTTGCCGGTCTGGAAGCCTTCCATCCCGCGCTCCACCAGCACCGAGCCGATGCCGCCGACGCCAGGCCCGAAACGGCAATAGACGACGAAGACATTCGCCTCGCCGCTGTTGGTGGTGAAGATCTTCTGGCCGTTGAGGCGCCAGCCATTGCCATCCGGCGTGCAGTTGGTCTTGAGGTCGGTGAGCGCCGAGCCCGCATCGGGCTCGGTCATGCCGACGGCGGCCACCGCCTCGCCGGCCAGGAGCGGTTGGAAGAACCGCTCCTTCTGATAGGGGCTCGCGTATTCCGCGAAGGTGCGGAAGGCCCCGAAATTCCCGGCCTGGAGGACATCCGCGCTGCGCGGGCAGACCTGGGCGATCTGCTCCATGGCCAGCACCGCGTCGAACACCGTGCCGCCGGCGCCGCCATCCTCCTCGGGGATCATGATCCCGAAGAGGCCCTGCTGCGCCATCAGCTTCGCGACATCCCAGGGAAAGCCCACGGTATGCGCGCGCGCCACGGAATCCTGCGCCAGATGGCGCTCGGCAAAGCCGCGCACCACCTGCTGGAAGGCGGATTGCTCCTCGTTGAGCCGGAAATCCATGCTCAGATCGGATCCCAGCTGAACACGTCGCCCGAGCGCTCCATGGGCACGAAGCTGGAGCGGAAGGCCGGCAGCGCGATCTCGGCGATCTTCTCCGGTGTCCAGCCGCCGTCGCTGTGCACCGAGCGGATAGGCCGGTTCTGGCTGAACAGGAAGAGCTCGTGCATGCGCGGCGCGAAGATCTGGCCGGTGACCTCCTTCGCGGCGTCGGAGGCGAGGAAGACGGCCAGCGGCGCGTTCTTCTCCGGGCCCATCTGCATGATGCGCTCCACGCGCGCCTTCTGCTCCGGCGTCTCGGCGGGGATGGAGCTGGTCATGCGCGACCAGGCGAAGGGTGCGAGGCAGTTCGAGCGCACGTTGTAGCGCTTCATGTCGAGCGCGATGGACTTGGACAGCGCCACGATGCCGAGCTTGGCGGCCGAGTAGTTCGCCTGCCCGAAATTGCCGACGAGGCCCGAGGTGCTGGTGATGTGGACGAAGCTGCCGCTCTCCTGCTTGCGGAAATGCTCGGCGGCCGCGCGGCTCACGAAGAAG
>JAQGHZ010000715.1 GCA_028291485.1 Rubritepida sp.
TTCTGGCGCGTCTTCGCCAGCGTCCGCTCCAGCGTGAGCGGCGGCACGAAGCTGGTGATGTCGCCGCCGAGCTGCGCGATCTCCTTCACGAAGCGCGAGGAGATGAAGTGGTTGCGCTCGCTGGCCATGAGGAAGACGGTCTCGACCTCCTGGTCGAGCCGCGCATTCATGCCGGCCATCTGGAACTCGTAGTCGAAATCGGTGACGGCGCGCAGGCCGCGGAAGATCATCTGCGCGCCAAGCTCGCGCGCGAAGCCGATCAGCAGGCCGGTGAAGGGCCGCACCTCGATCCTGCAGCCGGTACGGGTGGCGATCGCGTCGGTCTCGGCGCGCACCAGCTCGGCGCGCTCCTCCAGGGGGAAGAGCGGGCTCTTGCCGATGTTCATGGCGACGCCGACGACCAGCTTGTCGACGAGCCGCGCGGCGCGGCTGATGACGTCGAGATGCCCGTTCGTCACGGGATCGAAGGTGCCCGGATACAGGGCGATGCGCTCAACCATTCTCGGGACCTTCCCCAGCACTTTCCGCCGGCCCTTCCGTGGGAGTTTCCGTCGGAGTTTCCCCTGGGCCTTCCTCGACATCCTCGACGACGGGGAAGCAGCTCATGACGCGCTCCGCCTCGTCCATCCTCTGCAGCATCACGCCCTGCGAGGTCCGTCCCGTCTGACGCACCTGGTCCGCCTCGAAGCGGATGGCCTGGCCGCCATCGGTCATCAGCATGATGTGGTCGCCCGGGGTGACGGTGAAGGTGGCCACCACCTGCGACCCCGTGCGCTTGCTCAGCGTAATGTTGCCAATGCCCAGGCCGCCGCGGCCGGACACGCGATACTCATAGGCGCTGGTGCGCTTGCCGAAGCCGCGATCGGTGACGACGAGCAGGAACTGCTCCGCGGCCTCCAGCTCGGCGACGCGCTCGGCGCTGAGCGTGACCTCCTCCACCGGAACCTCTTCCGCCTCCTCGGCGGCGGGAACCTCGGCGACCTCCTCGCCAGCCGCGCGGCGTTTCTGGGCGGCGAGCTTCAGATAGGCCGTCCGCTCCTCCGGGCTGGCATCCATATGCCCCAGCACGGCGAGTGCGATCAGGCTGTCGCCCGCCGCGAGGCGGATGCCGCGCACGCCCGTCGAATCGCGCCCGGAGAAGACGCGCAGCGTGTCGGCGTCGGCGACGAAGCGGATGGCGCGGCCGCGGCGCGTGGCGAGTAGCACGTCGTCGCCCTCGCGGCAGGTGGCGACGCCGATCAGCGAATCGCCCTCGTCCAGCTTCATCGCGATGAGGCCCGACGAGCGCACGTTGCGGAAATCGCTCAGCCGGTTGCGGCGCACATTGCCCTGGATCGTCGCGAAGACGAGGTGCAGGTGCTCCCACAGGCTCTCGTCCTGCGGCAGCGGCAGCACGGCCGTGACGGTTTCGCCCTCGGCCAGCTGCAGCACCTGGCGCAGCGAGCGCCCCTTGCCGCCGGTGCCGCCCTCGGGGAGCTGCCAGACCTTCTCGCGGAACACGATGCCGCGGCTGGTGAAGAACAGCACCCATTGGTGCGTGTGGCCCACGAAGCTGCGCACCACCACGTCGTCGGCGCGCGTCGAGGCGGCGCTGCGCCCGCGCCCGCCGCGATGCTGCGCGCGGAAGACGTCGAGCGCGGTGCGCTTCACATAGCCGTCGCGCGTCAGCGTCACGATCATCGAGGCCGGCGCGATCAGGCTCTCGTCGTCGATATCGGCGGCGTAGTCGGCGATGCGCGTCAGGCGCGGCGAGTGCAGCGTGGCGCGGACGACGAGCAGCTCCTCGGTCATCACCTCCATGCGGCGCGTCCGGCTGGACAGGATCTCCAGCAGCTCGCTGATCTTGAGGCCGACCTCCTTGAGCTCGGCGTCGATCTTCTCGCGCTCGAGCCCCGTCAGGCGCTGCAGACGCAGCTCCAGGATGCCGCGCGCCTGGGCCTCGGTGAGCCGCATCGTGCCCTCGGTCGAGAGCTCGTTGCCCTCGTCCTGCACGAGGGCCACCAGGGGCGCCACGTCCACGGCCGGCCAGTCGCGCGCCATCAGGGCCACGCGGGCGGCGGCGGCGTCCGGGCTCGCGCGGATCAGGCGGATCACCTCGTCGATATTGGCCACCGCGATGGCCAGGCCGATGAGGTTGTGCGCCCGCTCGCGCGCCTTGGAGAGGCGATGGCGCGAACGCCGCAGGATCACCTCCTCGCGGAAGGCGATGAAGGCCAGCAGCGCCTCGCGGATGCCCATCTGCTGCGGGCGGCCGCCGTTCAGCGCGAGGAAGTTCACGGGGAAGCTGATCTGCAGCGAGGTCATGCGGTAGAGCTGGTTCATCACCACCTCGGCCACCGCGTCGCGCTTCAGCTCCATCACCATGCGCAGGCCGGAGCGGTCGCTCTCGTCGCGCAGGTCGCTGATGCCCTCGATGAGCTTGGAGCGCACGAGCTCGGCGATGCGCTCCATCAGCACCGACTTGTTCACCTGGTAGGGGATCTCGGAGACGATGACCGCCTCGCGGCCGCCCTTCATCTCCTCGATCTGGCAGTCGGCGCGCAGCGGGATGGAGCCGCGGCCGGTCTCGAAGGCCGAGCGGATGCCGGCGCGCCCGAGGATGATGCCGCCCGTGGGGAAGTCCGGGCCGGGCATGATCTCCATGATCTGGTCGAGCGTGGTCTCCGGATCCTTCACCAGGGCCAGCGCGGCGTCGATCACCTCGGTCGGGTTGTGGGGCGGGATGTTGGTCGCCATGCCGACGGCGATGCCGCCGGCGCCGTTCACCAGCAGGTTCGGGAAGGCGGCGGGCAGGACGCGGGGCTCGTTCGCGCTCTCGTCGTAGTTGGGCGAGAAGTCGACCGTGTCTTCGTCGATGCCCTCCAGCTGGGCCGTCGCGGACTTCGCCAGCCGTACCTCGGTGTAGCGCATGGCGGCCGGCGGATCGCCGTCCATCGAGCCGAAATTGCCCTGGCCGTCGACCAGGGGCACGCGCATGGAGAAGCCCTGCGCCATGCGGACCATGGCGTCGTAGATCGCGGAGTCGCCGTGCGGGTGATACTTGCCCATCACGTCGCCGACGACGCGGGCGGACTTCCGGTGCGGCTTGTCGGCGGTGTAGCCGCCCTCGTGCATGGCGAAGAGGATGCGCCGGTGCACGGGCTTGAGGCCGTCGCGCACATCGGGCAGGGCGCGGCTCACGATCACGCTCATCGCGTAATCGAGGTAGGAGCGGCGCATCTCCTCCTCGAGCCCGACGGGCGCTACGTCCTGCGGCTTGGTGTCGTCTTCGGCCAAGGGTAAGTCCTGGTTGGTAGGAACCAGGGGCTCTGCCCCTGGACCCCGGCAGGAAACTCAGTTTCCTGCACCTTCGATCAGTGAAAGGGTCCAGGGCC
>JAQGHZ010000372.1 GCA_028291485.1 Rubritepida sp.
GCTCCAGCGTCGTGACCGCGATGGCCCGCAGCTTGCCCTCCTGGATGGAGGGGAGCTGGAAGTTCAGGTTGTCGATGGTCATCTGCACGCGGCCGGCCAGCAGGTCGGCCATGGCGGGCGCGCTGCCGCGATAGGGCACATGGGTGATGTCCAGCCCGCCGGTCCGCAGCTTGAACAGCTCCATGCCGAGATGCGAGCTGCCGCCGACGCTGTTGGACGAGTAGCTGTACTGGCCGGGATTGGCCCGGATGAGCGCGATGAGCTCCGGCAAGGTCCGCGCGGGCAGGCTCGGATGCACCACCAGCACGTTGGGGACCTCAGCCGCCAGGGTGATTCCGGCAAAGTCGCGGATCGGGTCATAGGCCGGGCGGGCCGACATGAGGGGGCTGACCACATGCGGCACCGAGGCCATGAGCAGCACATAGCCGTCCGCCGGCGCCCGCGCGACCAGCTCGCTGCCCAGCATGCCGGCGCCGCCGGGTCGGTTCTCGACCACCATGGGCTGACCGAGGAGAGAGCTCGCGCCCTGCGCCATGAAGCGCGCGAGGATGTCGTTGAAGCCGCCGGCCGAGAAGGAGACGATCAGCCGGATCGGCCGATCCGGATAAGCGCCCTGGGCCCACGCCGCGGCGGGCAGAGCAAGGGGGAGGCCGGCCCCCAGAAGGCCGCGTCGGCCGATCATGCTCATTCCTCCTGGCCGCTGGCGTAGATCCCGCCATAAGCCTTGGTCAGCTCGGCCATCTGCGCCTGGGGCGGCCTGGCATAGGCGAGGCGCCGGCTGGTGAAGTTCCCGCCCTGCAGCGCGCGGAGCTTCACGGCCATCTCCCCCGCCTTCACCAGCGCCGCGACGCCGTTGGGCACGAGGGCACCGCCGGGAAGCTTGGTGATCCCGGCCTCCGCGACCAGCGTCATCACCACGCCCACCGCCGGGATCACCACTTCGGCCCCGGCAGCCGAGACCTCCTCGGCCGCCGCCGTGAAGCGCGACAGGAGATCGTCCCGCGCCGCGGGCTCGCGGAAGCCGAGATCGAGATCGACCAGCCGCTCGACGCGCATCCGGCCGCTCGCCACGAGGCGGCTGCGCAGCCCGTAGGCCGTGATGTTCTCCTCGACCTTCACGCGGTGCTTGTCGTTGGAGGCGACAATGCCGAAGCGCGCGCCCATCATGCAGGAGAGATGCACGACGGTCTCGCAGAGGCCGAGCACGGGAATGCCGGCCAGCTCACGGGCCTGCTGCAGGCCGGGATCGGCGATATTGCCGAGCAGCACGGCGTCATAACCTTCGCGCTCGGCGCGCCGGACATTCTCCAGCACCTCGATCGTCTCGATGAATTCGAGGTAGCGGTACTGGTCGCCGATGCCGCCGCGCTGCTCGATGCCATGCACGTCGATGGTCGTGCCGGGGTCGGCCGCCTGGTCCAGCAGGCGCCGCAGCGCGGCATTGTAGGCCGGCCAGGCGTCCGGCCGCGTCAGGGATTGGTACCAGAGGCGCATGCGACATCTTTCCCCATTCGGGCCGCGCGATGGGAGTATCGCCGCTTGCCCTCGCCCCTTTCGGGCGCTTGGCGTGAGCATAGCCGCGTGGGTGGAAGTTCGGCGGCCCTCGCCGTCCAAAAACACCATTCGGTATCGCTGAATAACGGCGGGCTTCTCCGCGTGCCTATAATCCCGGCGTCGAACCGGACCCTGCAACGCGTCCGGGAGGCACAGGAGGATCCCATGAAGACGATGCGCCGGGCTTTGCTGTCCGGTCTTCCGGCTCTCGTTGCCGCCGGCACGGCCCAGGCCGCCTTTCCCGACCGGCCGATCCGCGTGATCGTGCCCTATGCCCCGGGAGGCAATGTGGACATCGTGGCGCGGCTGCTGGCGCCCGGACTGTCCGCCCGGCTCGGCCAGCCGGTCGTGGTGGAGAACCGGCAAGGGGCGGGCGGTGGAGTCGGAGCGGACGCCGTCGTGCGCTCGAGGCCGGACGGATACACGCTGCTCGCCGGATCCAATGGGCCCCTGACGGTAAATCCGGTGCTCCAGGCCAACCTGACCTACGACCCCCTGCGCGACCTCGCGCCGATCGCCATGGCGAGCCGCGTGCCCCTGGCGCTGGTGGTGAAGCGCGACCTGCCGGCGCGCAGCCTGGCGGAGCTCGTGGCGCTGTCGAGGTCGCGCCCCGAAGGGCTGGGCTTCGCCTCGACCGGCACCGGGACGGTGACGCATCTGACACTGGAGCGCTTCAAGGCGGCGACCGGCGCGAACCTCCTGCACGTGCCCTATCGAGGGGGTGGCGCGGTCGGCGCAGACGTCCTCTCCGGCGTGGTGGACGGCGCCGTCTTCGAGCTGAACACCGCCCTGCCGATGCATCGGTCCGGCGACGTCCGCATCCTGGCCATCGCCTCCACCCACCGCTCGCCCCTGCTGCCGGAGGTTGCGACCTTCATCGAAGGCGAGGTGCCCAACTTCACGGCGGGCAGCTTCGTCGGGCTGCTGGCGCCGGTCGGCATGCCCGCGGATATCCTGGAGAGCCTGCGCGCAGCCATGACCGCCTCGCTGGCGGAGCCGACCTTCCAGGCCCGCATCACGGAGGCGGGCGGCGAAGTCTCGGCGGAGGTGGAGCAGACCTCCGCCGGCTTCGCCGAATTCATCCGCGGCGAGCTGTCGCGCACGCGCGCAGCGGCGGCCGCGGCAGGGCTGACGCCTTGAAGCGCGCTTACGTCGACACCTCGCAAGGCCAGATCCACTACGCGACCGAGGGAGAGGGCGAGGGCCCGCCCCTGGTCCTGATCGGCTCGGCCGGCCGGTCCGCCCGGGTCTTCGATGGGCTGATCCAGCTCCTCTCGCCCGACTTCCGCGTCCTGGCTGTGGACGTGATGGGCTGCGGCAATTCGGACCCGCTGCCTGATGGGGCCGGGATCGAGGCGCTCGCCGGCAACGTGGTGAGCGTGCTGGATGCACTCGGCATCGGGCGGACGCATTTCTACGGCTTCCAGACCGGCAACAAGATAGGGGCCGCGCTGGCGGCTCGCTGGCCCGATCGCGTGGACCGCGTCGTGCTCGCTGGCCAGTCGCACAGCCTCGTGCCGGACAAGGCGCACCGGGACGCCGTGATCCTGGGCAACGTCACGCACTACTTCGGCGAACGGGGCAGCGAGGATGCGGAGCGCGTGAAGCTCTGGGCCACGGGGTTCCGCCGGATCTCGGACATCTGGTGGCACGGGTCGCTGTTCTCGCCGCCCCAGACGGAAGAGCGCTTCGAGCGGGCGCGGCTCGCCACCGTCGACCGGGTGCAGGCGCTGCCCGACGCCGTCCGGACCTACGAGGCGAACTTCGCCTATGATCTGGGGGCCGACCTCCGGCGCATCACGGCCAGGACCCTGCTGATCGAGGTGGTGACACCGACCGAGGACAAGACGATCGGCCGACAGGGGCAGCGGCTGTTGCAGATCATGCCTGGTGCCCAGCTGGCGGTGCTGCAGGAGGAGGATGGACCGAGCCATGCCGTCACCCTCGATGCCCAGTATCCCGAGCTGGCTGCGCTCCTCCGCCGCTTCCTGTCAGCGGACCATCTCTGATGTCGAGCGTCTCAGGGCTCGCCGGGTCAGGCGTCATCAGCCGACGCAGGCGCGGTTCACCTCGCCGTAGAGCTCACCCAGGATCCGGGTGACGGCGAAGACCACGTCCGGGTTCTGCCCGATGCGAAAGCCCAGTCGCTCGATCTCACGCCCGTCGGGCTGCCGATTGCCATTCGCGACCGGCTTACCGCGGCGCTGGAGCAGGTAATGCCGTCGCCGGAGATCCGCGCGCTGCTCGACAGCGCGCAGATCCGGATCGAATGGAGGGCGGGCGACGAACTGCTCGTCGCCATGCGCCAGAACCTCGCACAGCCGCGCGAGGTCAGCCTGACCGCCAATCGCTGATCGGCGCGGGCGAAGGCAGCATTGACGGCGGCGAAGGCGAGGGGCGTCGTGCCGGGCGGCGACCTACTGCAGGAAAGCAATCCACCGACCTGCCAGGACAGCGCCTAGCCAGACGACCAGTGAAGTGAATGCTGCCGCCCTGACAGCAATAGGTACTTGCCGACCATTGCCGGTCTCCATCCATCGCGGATTGAGCCGCAGGATCACGACGTTCAGCGATCCCACGGCAATCAGGGCGAGTTTCGCAAGGAACGCCGGGTTTTCTGCGTAGGCGGCGGGTCTCGTGGTGAACAGGAGCGCCCCTGTGATGACGGCGCAAAGAAAGCCGCCGACAGCAACACGCACGAGCGGCGGAGCAAGGTGAGAAACGGGGTGTGACCGGAACAGACCTAGCAGGCGTAGGTCCAACGTGATGATGGAGCCCAGCAGGAGGCCAATCGCTGCGATGTGGATCGCATTGACAAGCAGGTACGCAACGCTTGAGCCGCGAAGCGCGGTCGCCATGGGCCAGGCGGCGATGGCTTCGAGCAAGGCGCTGACCTTCTGCGCTTAGCTGGCTTGGATGCGCT
>JAQGHZ010000730.1 GCA_028291485.1 Rubritepida sp.
CGGGAAACGGCTGTCCTTCCGTGAGATCCTGTTCTGCCTGCCGGCCATGCTGCGCGCCACGGGCATCGGCTTCGTCATCGGCGTGCTGCCGGGCGCCGGCGCCTCGGTGGCCTCCGCCCTCTCCTACACGGCGGACAAGCGCCTACACGAAAGCGAAGGCACCTTCGGCAAGGGCGACCTGCGCGGCGTGGCGGCGCCCGAGACGGCGGACAACGAGGCGCAGATCGGCAACCTCGTGCCCATGCTCTCGCTGGGCATTCCGGGCTCGGGGACGACGGCCGTGCTGCTCGGCGCGCTGCTGATGTACAACATCACGCCGGGCCCGCTGCTCTTCACGCAGCGGCCGGACGTGGCCTGGGGGCTCATCGCGTCGATGTACATCGGCAATGCGATGCTGCTGCTGCTGAACCTGCCGCTGGTCGGCATCTTCGCGCGGCTGCTGAGCGTGCCGGCCTGGGTGCTCTACCCGGGCGTGCTCGCGCTGAGCTTCGCCGGCGTCTATGCGGTGAGCAACTCGGCCTTCGACCTCCTGATGGCGGTCGGCTTCGGTATCATGGGCTGGCTGTTCCGCAAGCTGGACGTGCCGCTGGTGCCGATCGTGCTGGGCTTCGTGCTCGGGCGCATGCTGGAGGACAACCTCAGGCGCGCGCTGGCGCTGTCGGATGGGAGCGTGGCGGAGCTGGTGGCTTCGCCGGTGTCGATCGCGTTGTGGGTGATGACGGTGGTGGCGGTGCTGTGGCCGCTGCGGGCGCGGCTGATGCCGCGCCGCGGCGCGCCGGTTCAGGCGACCGGCGCGCCGTCGAAGCCGTTGGCCAACACGCCGCGCGGCGCGATGAACGAATAGGGCTCGCGCGGCAGGAATTGGGAGGTCCCCTCCTCCGCCTGCACCGCGCCGTCGCGCATCACCACCTCGCCGCGCCGGATGGTCATCATCGGCCAGCCCGTGACCTCCATCCCCTCGTAGGGCGTGTAGTCCCCCACGTGCTGCATCAGCGCGTTGGTCAGCGTCTTCTTCGCCTTCGGATCCCAGAGCACCAGGTCCGCATCGGCACCCACCGCGATGCTGCCCTTGCGCGGCGCGAGGCCCATCAGCCGTGCTGGATTGCTCGAGGTCAGCCGCACGAAATCGTCGAGCGTGATGCGCCCCTTGGACACGCCCTCGCTGAACAGGATCGGCAGCCGCGCGGCGAGGCCCGGAATGCCGTTCGGGATGTCGCGGAACACCGCGTCGCGCCCGTTCTGCGCCTTGCCCTTGTCGCTCTCGAAGCTGAAGGCGCAGTGGTCGGAGGACACCACATCCAGCACCCCGCGCCGGATCATGTCCCAGATGCGGGCATGTTCGTCGGCGCCGCGCGGCGACGGGCTGCACATGAACTTGGCGCCCTCGAAGCCCGGACGGTCCATGTCCTCGGCGGTGAGCGCGATGTATTGCGGGCAGGTCTCGCCCCAGACCTTCACGCCGCGTGCCTGGGCGCGGGCGATCTCCTCGGCGGCCTCGGCGCAGCTGACGTGGAAGACCTGGATGGGCTGGTCCACGAATTCGGCGAGCGCGATGGCGCGGTGCGTGGCCTCGCGCTCCACGACGGGCGGGCGCGACCAGGCGTGGTACTTCGGCGCGGTCATCCCGGCCTCGAGCAGCTTCTGGGTGCGCCAGTTGATGGCGTCGTAATTCTCGCAATGGACGGTGACGAGGCAGCCCAGCTTGCGCGCCGTCGTCAGCACCTTGAGGTATTGCGCGTCGGAGAGATGCACCGCGTCGTAGGTCAGGAAGACCTTGAGGCTGCGGATGCCCTTCGCGACGAGCTGGGGGATCTCCTTCTCCATCACCTCGTCGGTCGGGTCGGCGATGATCTGGTGGAAGCCGTAATCCACCATGCCCTTCTGCGCGCGCGCCTCGGCATCGGCGTGGCGCTCCAGCACGCCGCCGCCCTTCCATTGCGGGATGAAGCAGACGACCGAGGTGGTGCCCCCGGCAAAGGCCGAGCGGCTGGCCGTGACGAAGCTCTCCTCGGCGACGCCTTTGGGCTGCGCCTCCTCGATATGGCAATGCGTGTCCACGCCGCCCGGGAGGACAAGTAGGCCTTTGGCGTCGACGGATGCACCGGAGGTCTCCAGCGTCTCGGCCAGCGCCACGATGCGCCCGCCCTTCACACCGATGTCGCAGCGCGTGGTTCCGAAGCCGGTCGCGACCTCGCCGCCGCGCACCACCAGGTCGAACTCCGCCATGCCAGGCTCCTTGGATTGCCGTCGGTCAGAATGGCGTGCCGGCGCGGCGGCCGGCAAGGCTACCGGCGCGTGCTGTTCGCGTTGAGCGACAGGAACCACAGCGGCAGTGCCGCGAAAAGCGCCACGGCCAGCACCGCGGAGATGGCGAGGATCATCGCCAGCCAGCCCAGCACCACGCCGCCCAGGGCTCGTGCGAAGGCGCGGCCGAAGCTCACCTCAGCCCTGAAGGAAGGGGTTGGTCCGCCGCTCCGTGCCGAAATCCGAGCTCGGGCCATGGCCGCAGACAAAGCCGATCTCGTCGCCCAGCGGCAGCAGCTTGGTCTTGATGGCCGATATCAGCGCGTCGTGGTCGCCATAGGGGAAGTCGGTGCGGCCGATCGAGCCCTGGCACAGCTCGTCGCCCTCTAAGGCCACGCGCAGCTTGGTTCTCACATAGACGAGGCTGCCCGGCGAATGTCCGGGGCTGTGCAGCACGGCGAACTCCTCGCCGCCGAGGGTGACGGTGTCGCCCTCCTCCA
>JAQGHZ010000738.1 GCA_028291485.1 Rubritepida sp.
CGGTCCGCCGCATCCTGGAGACGGTGTCCGCGCCGGTGATCTTCGTCACCGCCTATCCGGAGCAGCTGCTGACCGCCGAGGGCGTCGAGCCTGCCTTCGTCATGCGCAAGCCCTTCGACCCGGTGACACTGGCCATCTTCACCTACCAGGCAATCACCGCGGGCCGCGTGCCGCTTCATTGACGACGTGACGGTGGGCATTTGACCGTCGGCATTGATGGCGCGCTGCAACTCCCGCCCCTCATGAAGCGTTGATCCGCCAGACCGCGAAACGCGCGGATTTGAAGGAGAAACGCTAATGAACTGGGACACGATCAAGGGAAACTGGAAGCAGATGACCGGCTCCGTGAAGGAGCAGTGGGGCAAGCTCACCGACGACGACATGACCGTCATCGAAGGGCGCCGCGATCAGCTCGTAGGCCAGATTCAGGAGCGCTACGGCATCGCCAAGGATGAGGCCGAGGCGCAGGTGAAGGACTGGGAGCGCCGCTACTAAGGCCCCAGACCCGCTTCGCGACGGCTGAGGGCGCCGCCGGCTCCAGATGGGCCGGCGGCGCTGTCGCCTCGGCTTCGCTCCACTCCCGAAAGGAAGTGCCATGCTCACCTGGACCATCATCTTCCTCGTGGTCGCCCTGATCGCGGGCGTCTTCGGGTTCGGCGGCATCGCCTCGACCGCCACGGGCATCGCCCGCGTTCTGTTCTTCATTTTCCTGGTGCTCTTCGCGGTTTCGCTGTTGACCGGCCAGGGCTTCAGTCTCTGACATGATCCGGCGGCGCCACATGCTGGCGGGGGCCGCCCTTGCCTGGGCGTCCACCGCCACCCTGGTCGCCCGGGCCCGCGATCCGCGCGGTCTGTGGTTCGACCCGACGCAGCTCCCCTCCTATTCCGGACGGCTGGAGCGCTGGATTTCCAACCCCGCCGGCGAGGTGGATCGCGGCCTGTTCCGCGAAGGCACGCAATTCGTCTTTCCGCCCGCCGAGGCCGACGCCCTGATGGGCGCCATCGAGCGCGGCGGTTCGATCGCCGTCTGGGGCATCCGCGCGCGGACCGCGCCGGTCGTCACCATGCTCGCCTGGGCTAAGGCCGATTCCGATCCGGCGAGTTTCGTCGAACGGCCCGCCTGGTTCGCCAGCTCGCGCCCCGGCGAGCAGCGGCTGATGCTGGCGGGCCGCATCGAGGCGCCGCTGCTGACGCCGCAGGGCGAGAATATGGGCGTCATCCTCGCCGAGGGCGGATCGATCCGGCTCGGCGTCGACCAGCACAAGGCGCTCGCCGCCAAGCTGGGCGTGGGCGATACCGTCGCGGCCGAGGGCCTCGGCACGCGGCGTGGCGACCTCGCCGCCATCGACGCCCAGCGTCTGGGCAAAGACCAAAATTCCCTGGAAGGGCTTCCCGAGCCACGCCGATGATGAAAACGACGGATGACGACGCCCGCCTCCTCAATGAACAGCAGGCGGAGCATTCCGTCCGCGCCTTCGGCCAGCTCACCCGGGTCTGGCTCCGTGCGCCCGACCGCGGCAATGCCCGCTGGCTGCTCTTCTTCCTGCTCGCGCTCACCGTCGCGCAGGTGGCGATCCAGATTCGCCTGAACCTCTGGAACCGCGACTTCTTCAACGCGCTCGAAAACCGCGACTTCGCGGCCTTCCGCACGCAGATCCTGGTCTTCCTGGGCTTCGCCGCGCTTTCGATGGGTGTGGCGGTCTACCAGCTCTACGTGAAGCAGCTCGCGCAGCTGCGCTGGCGCGAATGGCTCACGCAGCACCTCACCGAGGCCTGGCTGCGCGACGGGCGGCACTACCAGCTCGAGATGGCCGGCAGTACCGACAATCCCGACCAGCGCATTTCCGAGGACGTGCGCATCTCGACCGACCTCGCGCTCGACTTCGGCGTCGGCATCATCAACTCGCTGATGATGCTGACGGCCTTCATCGGCATCCTCTGGACGGTCTCCGGACCGCTGCACCTGGCCTTCTCCGGGCATGAGGTGGAGATCCCCGGCTACATGGTCTGGGCCGCGCTGCTCTACGCGCTGCTCGGCACTTTTCTCACCTGGATGGTCGGCCGGCCAATGGTGCGGCTGAACGTCGAGCGCACGACCGCCGAGGCGGATTTCCGCTTCGGCCTCAACCGCGCCCGCGAGAGCGGCGAGGGCATCGCGCTGATCCGCGGCGAGGCCGACGAGCGGCGCGGCCTCATCGGGCTGTTCGAGGAGGTGAAGAGCTCCTGGCGCGGGCTGATGCGCAGCCAGCGCAACCTGATGTGGCTGACCAGCGCCTACGGCACGCTCGCCATGATTTTCCCGACCATCGTGGCCTCGCCCGCCTATTTCGCCGGCGCCATCACGCTGGGCGGCCTCATGCAGATCGGCGCGGCTTTCGGCCAGGTGCAGGGCGCGCTCAACTGGTTCGTGGATAATTTTGGGCTCATCGCGCAGTGGCGCAGCGCGGTCCAGCGCGTCGTCACCTTCCGCGACGTGATCGAGGAGCTGGACACGCTCATCGACGATCCGAGCCAGCCCACCATCGAGGTGCATGAGACCGACGAGGACAAGCTCGTGCTGAACAACCTTGAGGTCGCCTTCTCGAACGGCACCACGGTGATCGCCAATGCCTCGGCCGAGATCCTGGCCGGCGAGCGCGTGCTGATCAAAGGCGAATCCGGCTCCGGAAAATCCACGCTGTTCCGCGCGATCGGCGGGCTCTGGCCCTGGGGCGCGGGCGAGATCCGCACGCCCCCGCGCGAGAGCATGATGTTCATGCCGCAGCGGCCCTATCTGCCGCTCGGCACGCTGCGCACGGCCATCGCCTATCCCGCCGGGCCGGACGCCTTCCAGGCGGAGGAGGTTGCGGAAGCCCTGCGGAAGGTGGGGCTGGAGCAGTTCGTGGAGCAGCTCGAGAACGAGGATCGCTGGGACCGCGTGCTCAGCCTCGGCGAGCAGCAGCGCCTCGCCTTCGCCCGGCTGCTGCTGCAGAAGCCGCGCTGGATCTTCATGGACGAGGCGACCGCCGCGCTCGACGAGGCGAACCAGGACGCGATGATGCAGCTGGTGCTCGACGAGCTGCCGGAGGCGGGGCTGATCTCCATCGGCCACCGTCCGGGCCTCGCCGCCTTCCACACGCGCTCGCTGGACCTGCTGCGGGCCGAGGGCGGGGCCAGACTGTCGCGGCCGGAGCGGCGCCCGACGAAGCGCGAATGGCCGCGCGTGATGGCCCGCGCGGCGAAGGAGGCGCGGGCGGAGAGGCGCGCCCTCAAGCGGGCGCAGTTCGTGCACTGAACGTCAGGCCGGGAGCAGCTCCCGGCCGTGCCAGCCGTCGGCCAGCAATTCGCGGCTTTCCACCCGGATGGCGCCGTGCCCCACCGTGACGAGGTTCCACCCGTTCGGCGCGCCGAAGCCGCGCGGCGAGAAGGCGCTGGCAGCGATGACCTGCAGCGGCCCGCCGGCATCGAGCCGCATCATCTCCGGCTGGTGCAGATGGCCGCAGAGCACGGCCTTCACCCCGTGGGCGCGCAGCAGCTCGATGGTCGCGCCGGCTTCGCGCGGCGCGCGGCGCGAGATGGCCCAGGCCCCGTGGCGCAGCGGGTGGTGGCACACCACCACCACGTCCAGGCCCTTCGCCGCCTCCAGCTGCGCGGCGAGCCGGGCGCGCCGCTCCGGCCTGATGCCGCCGGCTGACCAGTCGAGATGCCATTGCGCGCGGCTCACCGTGTCGAGGCCGATCAGCCGGGTGCCGTCCAGCGTCAGCTCCTCGGCCGAATCCTCCGGCCGCGCACGCTGCCAGCGCCGCTTGGGGTGCATGAAGCGTCCGACGAGGTTGCCCTGGGGGATGTCGTGATTGCCCGGCATCACCAGCCGCGGCGCGCCCAGCATCTCCAGAAAGGCGAAGGCGCGAGCGAATTCGTCGCGCGAGGCGCGGCGGGTGAGGTCGCCGCTGACGGCCACCGCATCCGGCTGCGCCATGATGACGTCGGCCGCGAGGCTCTCCACCAGGTCCTGCGGCGCCTCGCCGAAATGCAGGTCGGAGAGATGGGCGATGCGCGGCATCAGGCGAGTCCCGGCGGGGCGAGGAGGCGCAGCGCGCCGCGATGCAGGCGAAAGCGCACCGGCGACGTCGAGATGCGCATCTCGCCGTCGAGGCTGAGGCGCAGCCAGGGCACACGGCCGTGCACGGCGAGGCGGTCGCCCTCGCGCGCGGCGACGTCGGGGTCCTCGGACAGGCGGCCGCGGAACCAGCGCCAGGCCTGACGGATCCGGCCACGCAGGCCCTGCGGGCGGGTCAGTGCGAGCGTGAGGCCGCCCGGGCTCGCCGGCTCCGGCATCGTGACGACCGCAGCGTGGCCGCGCGCGTGGTGGCCCGGACCAAGGCGGATTGCGAGAGCGCGCGAGCTCGGCCGGAACAGCTCGCGCAGTACGGCGCGGGCCAGCGGCAGCCAGCCGCGCGTGCCGCCGCCGCGCTGCATCTCGCGGAAGCGCATGAGCCGCGTCGGCGCGCCGACGATGCTCTGATAGAGGAAGATCTGGCCATTGGCCGTCGCGACGTCGAGCGCGACCGAAGGGCCGGGACGATAGTCCCGCGCTGCGCGCACCGGGTCGTCGGAGAGACCAAAGCGGGTGCAGACCCGATTCATGGTGCCGCCCGGCAGCGGCGCGAAGACGCGGTCCGTGCCTATCAGCCGTTCGGCGCCGTCGCGCAACGTGCCGTCGCCGCCGGCGACGAAAACGATCTCGGCCGGGCTGTCCGCGACAGCTGCCCATTGTTCATCCAGCTGCGCATTGTCGGGCACGGCGACGATCTCGAAGCCGGCCTCGCGCAAGGCCGCCTCCAGCGCCGCGCGCGGCGCCACGAGGCCGGAGAGCGAGCCGGCCCGGTCGTTGACGACGAGAGCAGCCTTCATGGTCCGGCCACGGGCGCCTCCACACGCAGAAAAGGCGCGACCGCTTCCGGGGAAGCGGTCGCGCCCATCAGGATCACGCGCGATGTCACGCGCGACCGGGGATCACCGGGTCGTCGTGCCGACCGCGCGGCCAACGGCCGTGCCGCGGGGGTTCGCCGGCGTGCCGTCGGACTGCGCGGGATAGGCGCCCGAGGTGTTCGTGCCAGCCGCGCGATCCAGCACGCGCTCCGTCGCCGTTCCGGGCGGGTTGCCGGGCATGCCGTCGGACTGGCGCGGGTAGGCGCCCGAGGTGTTCGTGCCGGCGGTGCGGTCCACGGCCCGCTCGGCAGCGGTTCCGGGCGGGTTGCCGGGGCGGCCGTCGCTCGGATCGGTGCAGGCGGCGACGCCGAGGAGCAGAAGGCCGGCGGGCAGGAGGCGGGCGATGTGCATGGAATTTCCTTCCGAGGGATCAGGTTACGCCGCTATCCCGGCGCCGAATCCCCAACGTTCAAACTGCCGCAGGGTTGCAGTTTCGCAACCGATCGGAAGATTGCACGTGGTAAGGTTATTTGCCCCGAAGCCTAGGAGGGTTTCCGTGTGCGGCGTGCCGCTTTGGTTCCTGGGTAATCCTGCCTCGATCGTTATTGCGCTGTATCTGTTCAGCGTGATCTGACGGACGCGGCTGCGCGACTTGCCCGCTCGGCCATTTTCTTCAGGCTTTGGAAGGTCGCCCTTCGCCGTCGCGGATGCGCGCGATGGCCGCGTCGAGTTCCGCGCCCAGCAGGATCAGATAGACGCTCACATAGAGCCAGGTGAGCAGCGCGATGGCCGCGCCCAGCGGCCCGTAGGTCGCGTCATAGGTCGCGAAATGGCTGACGTAGAGCGAGAAGGCCGCCGAGGCGACCAGCCAGAGCAGCGTCGCCGTCAGCGCTCCCACCGAGAAGATGCGGTAGTGCTTCGGCCGCCGCGCCGGCCCGAAGCGGTAGAGCGTCGCGATCGCCAGGAAGACGGCGCAGACCAGCACCCCCATAGACGCCGCGCGCAGCAGCAGCGCATCGCGGAAGGGGAATTTCAGGATGTTGAGGATGGTCGGCAGTGCGACCAGGAAGGCCAGCCCCATCGTCACGGCCAGGATGGCGCAGAGCGTGATAACGATCGCCGTCGCGTAGAAGGCCAGCCAGTGGCGCTGCTCGCGCTGCCCGTGCGCGAGGTTCAACGCACCCAGCAGCGACCGGACGCCCGAGGAGGCGGACCACAGCGCGATGAGGCTGCTGATCACCACGCCCCAGCCCAGCACCTGCGCCGGGCCCGAGACCAGCTGGTGCACCCGCTGCGCGATGAGGTCGTAGCTGTCCTCCGGCAGCAGGCGGTAGAGCACCGCAAGCTGTGGCTCGACCGTGTCGAGGTTGAACCACACGCCGTAGAAGGCGATGCAGAGCGAGATGGCCGGGAAGAGCGCCAGCATGGCGTAGAAGGCGCAGCCCGCCGCGACCAGCGAGATCTGATCCGACGTCGCGACCGACCAGGCCTGCGCCCAATAGCTGTCCTGCGGCGCGGCCGCGATCGCCGCCGCCTTGGCGGCGTCCATCGCCTTCACCGCAGCAGGGGCCTTCACCGTGGCAGGGTTGTCGGCGGGTGGCGCATTGTGCGGGGAATCGATGGTCAGCGGCGTCACACTCAGGGGTTGCGCAACATCCCGTAGTCGAAGGCCGGGCGGGCACGCAACGCTTCCTTCGTGGCGCTCGGCATGGTGATGCGCTCCCGCTCGGCGTTCCAGCGCAGGTCGCCCAGCGGCACGGAGACAAGCCGGCCGCCCAGGCCGAGGAAGCCGCCCACCTGGATGATGACGACGGGCCCGCGGGCGGCGGGCGTTGCCGGCGAGACGGGCGGCGCGAGCAACACCTCCTCGACGTCACCGATCGCCTCGTTCCGGTCGTTGTAGATCCGGCTCCCGAGGATTCTGCTGATACGGGGCTGGCTGAGCAGCGCCGCGCCTGGCGTCAGCACCGCGCCGGGCGCCATCGAGGCCGGGGGGTTTTGGGGCGCTCCCACCTGCGGGGCGATCTCCGCCGGCACGCCGGTCGGACTGCGCGCCGGCGCGGTGTCGGTGATGGCGGGGGAGGCGCTGGGGCTCGGCACGGCGCCGGGTGCGGGCTGACCCTGCGCCAGGGCGAAGAGCGGCACGGCCATCAGGCCGGCCACCAGGATCATCCACAGCAGCGGCATGTGCGGTTCGTAGCGGCGGTCCATCTCGGGCGTCCTTCTCGGGGGTGAAGGTTGCCGATAAAACCCCGTAGGCCGGACCGGGTTGCTACCGCCGCCGCTTCAGGAACTGCTCCACGAAGAGTCCGCCGATCTCCGCGACCATGCGCCAGCGCACGAGGCTGAGCGCCTCGTTCATCGGCGAGACGGCGCGGAGCTGCGCCACCGCCTGGCGCCGTAGAATCAGCGCCTCATGGGCCACCGGGTCGTAGCGCCGACGCGACAGCAGCAGCAGCAGGCCCATGACCACCAGATCCGCGAGCGCGAGCCACAGCGTGGCCCAGAGCGGCCCCTGGCTGCTGTTGAGCCAGATCCAGGCTGCCGCATGCAGGAGGCCCAGCGCCACCAGCCCGAAGAGGCCAGCGGCGGCCTGGAAGACCAGCGAACGCGCGAGGGCGCCGCCCTCGTGCTTCAAGCGCAGCGCCTCCGCCTCCGCGGCGACACCGAGCAGGCGAAGGCTGCGCATCAGCGGCGGCACATGACGGCGAAGACGTAGCCCGCCAGTGCCGCGAGGCCGATGGCGGTCAGCGGCTTCTCGCGGACGGCCGCGCTCAGCCGCTCGGTCTGGTCGCGGACGGTGTCGGTGGCCCGGTGCGCGGCCGCCTCGGCCTTGTCGGCGGCGCGGGAGACGGCGGGCGTCACGCGGTCGTTCATCAAAGCCTCGATCTTCGCGCGCAAGGCCGCGATCTCGGCATGGGTGTCGGCCATGAAGGGCGGAATCTCGGTAGGCGTCTCGGAGGTGGCCATGGACCTGTCCTTTCGGGGGGAATGGGAACGGCAGTGGTTGCGAGAGGGTGTCCGGAGTCGCGTCAGGGGCAATCCGCGCCGCGCTGCCGGCCCCAGGACCCGCGCCGCCGGAAGGCGGAGGATGCGCATGCTCTGTTTTCCTTCCTGATCGATCCGGCAACGCGAGGGGACACTTGGCGTTGCATCTCGGCAACAGGAATGTCCCATGGCCCCCTTCCGCCCGCCGCCGACCATGTCCCGTGACTGGCCTGCGCGCCTGCTCGTCTTCGCCGCCGTCATCGCCGCGCTCTATCTGGGGCGCGAGGTCTTCGCGCCGCTGGCGCTCGCCCTGCTGCTGACCATCGCGGCGATGCCCGCGGTGGCCTGGCTGGAACGCCGGAACGTGCCGCGCATCCCCGCCGTGCTGCTCGCGATGATGCTCTTCCTCGCCATCGTCGGGGGGCTCGTCTATGTCGTGCTGACCCAGGCGCTGGCGCTGGCGGGCGAGCTGCCGAACTACGAGAACGTGCTGCGCGGCAAGCTGCAGGCGATCGGCCAGGACGGCTCCGGCCCGATCGAGCGGGTGCTGCGGCTGGTGAAGCGGCTGGGCGAGGTGCTGGCGCCGGCCGAGGCGACGCCCACGCAGACGGTGGCCGTCGCTGCCGCCGGCCAGGGGCCTCTGGCGACTCTCTTCAGCTTGGCCGTGGTGATCATCGCGCCCGTCGCGACCTTTGCCATCACGCTGCTGCTGATGGCCTTCATCCTGGTGCAGCGCGAGGACGTGCGCGACCGCGTGCTGCGCCTCGCCGGCCTGCACGAGATGCACCGCACCACCGGCGCCATGGCCGAGGCCACCGCGCGCGTCGGCCGATTCCTGCTCATGCAGGCGATGGTGAACGGCATCTTCGGCCTGTCGATGGGAACCGGCCTCTGGCTGCTCGGCGTGCCCAATGCGCCGCTCTGGGGCGCGCTGGCCTTCGGTCTGCGTTTCGTGCCCTTCCTGGGCGCGCCGCTCTCCATGCTCTTCCCGCTGATCGTCGCCTTCGCCACCACGGAGGGCTGGTCCACCGTTCTGATGGTGATCGGCCTCTTCGCCGTGGTGGACGGGATCGCGACCTATGTGCTGGAGCCCTGGCTCTACGGCAGCAGCATGGGCATCACGCCGCTCGCCCTGCTGCTCGCCTCGGCCTTCTGGGCGGTGATGTGGGGCCCGCTCGGGCTGATCCTGGCGCCAGCGATCACGGCCTGCCTGGTCATCCTGGGCCGGCACGTGCGGACGCTCGCCTTCCTCGACGTGCTACTCGGCGACACGCCGCCGCTGCCGGCCCCGGCGCGCTTCTACCAGCGCCTGCTGGCGGACGATGCGGTGAACGCGGCAGGCCTGCTCGGCACCGAGGCCGGGCGCACCGGCATCGAGACGGCGCTGGAGCAGATGGTCATGCCGGCGATCGCGCAGATCTCCACCGATCGCCCGAACGAGGCCTTCGGCCCGGCGCTGGCCATCCGCGCCTCGCGCGCGCTGACCCGGGTGATGGAGGCGGTGTCGCAAGGGATCGACGGGCCGGCCGACATCCTGGTGATGCCCGTGGCGGGCGCGCTGGACCGCGCCGCGGCAGCCGCCGTCGTACTGGCGCTGCAGGAGGCGGGCCAGTTCGCGACTTACCTGCCCACGGAGGCGCCCGAGCCCACACTGGTCGTGCTGGTGGCCGCGACGGACGCGCCCTCGCGCCGGGTGGATCGGGCGCTGGCGCATGCCGCGCAGCTTTCGGACCGCCTGCTGATCTTCGCGCCGACGGACGAGGCGGCGCAGGCGCTCTACCAACGCCCGCAGACGACGCCCCTCACGACCCTGGCGGAGCTGCTCGCGGAGGTCGAGGCGTCGATCGGCGGAGCCGATTCCGGTGGCGGAACCGGCGGCGATCTGGCCGGTCCACGGCCAGAGCATCTTCCGGCCGCGGGGCACACTTCAGAAGCCCTGGCCCGTGGTTCCGGGCGGAGGATCCGCGCCTCCGGCGATTCCGCCGGCCGCGATCATGCTCTCGGCGCCGCCGCCAGCGCCTCGCGCAGGCCGGCGGCGGTGACGGGCTGCTCCAGCACGGTCGCGTCCGGCAGCCCCTCGGCCGCAATCCCCAGCGGCGAGAGGTAGAGCACCGCCACCGCGCGGCGCTGCAGCCGCCGCGCGACCGGCTGCACCGAGCCGCCGGCCAGCGTGCCGGGGGAGACCGCATCGTCCTCGGCGATCAGCACCCGGCGGCCGCCCAGCCCTCCAGGGCGGTATAAAGACGGTCGTCCTTGATGCTGTGGGCGAGGATCGGCTGTCCCGCCGCGATTCGCAGTCGGTCGCCGCCGGGCATGGGTTCTCCGGCGTCATCCAGGACAAGCTGCGACTCGGTGCCATCATCATGGAAGGCTTCGCCCATCGGCTCGGCGGTGAATTCCGTCTGGAAGCGTACCGGGCGGCGGAGCCTGCGTGATCGTGAACTTTCCATCGCCGGCAACCCGCATGGTTGGGCCGCGTTGAACTCGCGACAGTGATCCCGGAGTTCGAAGATGCTCGCTTTCGCAAGGCCGATGAAAGTCCAGACGCCGAACGGCATGATCTTCGCGCAATACGCGATGGCGCCGAAGCGCAAGGGCGAGCCTTGGTGGGTCATGTACCGCGGCGAGGACGGAGGCTGGTTCACCACCATGGTGGACCGCAGCCAGATGCCGGTCTGACGGCAACCTGAGGCCCCTCGCCGCGTTGGGCGGCGTTGGTCTCCATCGGCTCGGCCGGGGCATCGCGTCGATCCATGTGGTCGCGTGATCCCTGGCCGGTCGCGGTTTCAGGAGCTTTTCGATGCTCACGGCTGCCAAGGTTTTTGAGGATCGCGCCACGGCGGTGAAGGCCGTCGAGGAGTTGGATGCGCTCGGCCTGCCCGGGCTGGAGATCAGCCTCGCCGAGGCGGCGGAGGCATCCACCTCCGGCACGGTCACCACGCGCTCCGGCACCTCCGTCGGCGCGATGCTGGGCACGGGGGCGGGGCTGATCGCGGGCATGGGGCTGCTCGCCGTGCCGGGCTTCGGGCCGCTCATGGCGGCGGGCTGGTTTACGACGGTGCTCACCGTCGCCGGCATGGGGGCCGCGACCGGCGGCCTCATCGGGGCGCTGACCTCGCAGGGGATCAGCGAGACGGAAGCGAGCCGCTACAGCAAGCGCCTGCGACAGGGCGGCACGCTGGTCGTGGTGCGTGCCGGCGATGCGACCCAGGCCTCGAACGCCGAGTCGATCCTGGAACGCCACCATCCCATGCCGGAGTTCGCGGAAGCGAATTCCACCACGATCCATCGATCCTGAGGGGAGACTGGTCCATGCAGCGACGCAGTCTCCTCATCGGCGCCGCGGCGGGGGCTCCCGCAATGTTCGGAAACACGGGCGGCACCACCCAGAGCCTTCCCACCGATCAGCGCGGGCCTGTGGTCTTCGACGGCAACACCGTGCCGGAAATGGCGCGGAACATCGCGTCGCAGCCCTATCGCCGGCGCCAAGCCGCGCTGCCGCGCCAGCTCGATCGGCTCGATTATGACGGTTACCGGAAGATCCGCTTCGACGCGGCGCAGGCCTGGTGGTCGGATCCGGCCTCGCCTTTCCGCATGCAGCCGCACCATCGCGGCTTCCTGTTCAAGGACCGCGTGGACCTCTTCGAGGTCGCCGAGGGCCAGGCCACGCCCATCCGCTTCCGCGCCGCGCAGTTCCGCTACGAGGACGTGCAGGCACCGGGCGAGGACGAGGATATCGGCTTCGCGGGATTCCGGCTCCTCTCGCCGTTGAACCGGCCGGACCATTTCGACGAGCTCTGCTCATTCCTCGGCGCCAGCTATTTTCGCGCGCTGGGACGAGGGAACGTGTACGGGATTTCCGCGCGCGGCCTGTCCATCCGCACCGCCGATCCGCAGGGCGAGGAGTTCCCCGCCTTCACCGCCTTCTGGCTGGAGAAGCCCAAGCCCGGCGACACGGCGGCGGTGATTCACGCGCTGCTGGAGAGCCAGAGCCTCGCCGGCGCCTACCGCATCACCGTGACGCCTGGCGACACCACCACGACGGAGGTGCAGGCCACGCTCTTCCCGCGCCAGGACGTTGCGGGGATCGGCGTGGCGCCGGCCACCAGCATGTTCTTCTT
This sequence comes from Rubritepida sp., assembly GCA_028291485.1. GTDB lineage: Bacteria > Pseudomonadota > Alphaproteobacteria > Acetobacterales > Acetobacteraceae > Roseococcus. Next base: position 12,021 of record JAQGHZ010000738.1, read on the forward strand.
CGGCCCGCAGGACCGCGACGGCGTGAGCGACTATCGCCCCGCCGTCCATGACTCCGACGGGCTGATGATGCGCAACGGTCGCGGCGAACAGATCTGGCGCCCGCTCGCCAATCCACGCGACCTGCAGGTGAGCGGCTTCCAGGACTCCACGCCGCGGGGCTTCGGCCTCGTGCAGCGCGCCCGCGCCTTCGCCGAATACCAGGATCTCGGCGCCGACTACCACCGCCGGCCGAGCCTCTGGGCCGAACCGCTGCAGGATTGGGGCGCGGGCGAGGTGCGGCTGGTGGAGATCCCAACGCAGAGCGAGATCCACGACAACATCGCCGCCTTCTGGGCGCCTTCGGCGGGGCTGAAGGCCAACACGCCCTTCGAGCTGCGCTACCGCGTGCACTGGTCCGCGCAGGAGCCGGCGGACAGCCGACTCGCACGCTTCGCAACGACGCGCGTGGGTGCGGTGGGCGACAGCCGCGCGCGGCTCTTCGTGCTCGATATCCCGCCGATCCCCGCGGGGGAGAACGACGCCGCGCCAGAGCTGGCCGTGGAGAACAGCGCCGGCACGGTGCGGAACGCGGTGCTGCAGCCCAACCGCGAGACAGGCGGGATGCGCGTCGCTTTCGAGCTCGATCCCGGCAGCGCGCGCGCTGTTGAGCTGCGCGTGCGATTGCTGCGTGGGCAGGTGGCCATTTCCGAGAGCTGGGCCTTCCGATGGACGGTTTGAGCAGGGCGCTCCCCGGCTACGAAATCCTGTCGCCGGAATCGCCCATGGCGATGCCGGTGCAGGATTTTTCACGCGCGCCGCCGCCGGCCGTGATCCGCCGCCCTTCCGCGCCGCCACTCATGTGGTTGCGGCGATTGCTGGTCATCGGCAGCGCGCTCGCGCTCACCGGCATCGCGACAGCGGAAATGTCGCTGGTGCTCGGCCTCTCGCGCTGGAGCCTGATGGGCGTGGTGATGACGGCGATCTTCGCCCTGCTCTTCATCTGGATCGCCCTGGCCTTCACCAGTGCGGTGGCGGGGCTGGTCTCGATGGGCTTCGCCCCCGATCCGCTCGGCCTGCGCGCGCCGGCTCCGCTCCTGCGGTCGCGCACCGCGCTGCTCATGCCCGTCTACAACGAGAGCGTGCCGCACTGGCGCGCCACGCTGGCGGCCATGCGCGCCTCCTTTGAGGCGGCGGGCGCGTCGGGTCATTTCGACATCTTCGTGCTGAGCGACACGACGGACCCCGCCATCCGAGATGCCGAGGGCGAGGCGGCGTTGCTGCTCCGCGAGGCCGTGGGCCCAGCGGTCTTCTACCGGCACCGCCCGCTGAACACCGGCCGCAAGGCCGGCAATATCGAGGAATGGGTGCGCCGCTTCGGCGCCGGCTACGAGCAGTTCCTCATCCTCGACGCCGACAGCCTGATGGAGGCCGGCACCATCGTCGCGCTGTCGGCCGCCATGGAGCGGCACCATGACGTCGGCCTGATCCAGACGCTGCCGCTGCTGCAAGGCGGCGAGACGCTTTTCGCGCGGCTCCAGCAATTCGCCGGCCAGGTCTATGGGCCGTTGATCGCGCAGGGCCTCGCCTGGTGGTCGGGGGCGGACAGCAACTACTGGGGCCACAACGCGATGATCCGCACGCGCGCCTTCGCCAGCGCCGCAGGCCTGCCGCGGCTGCCGGGGAGAAAGCCCTTCGGCGGCGACATCCTCAGCCACGACTTCGTGGAAGCGGCCCTCATGCGGCGCGCGGGCTGGGCCATCCACCTCGCGCCGCTGCTGGGCGGCAGCTATGAGCAGGGGCCGCCCACCCTGCCGGACCTCGCGGTGCGCGACCGGCGCTGGTGCCAGGGCAACCTCCAGCACAGCGCGGTGATATCAACGGCCGGGCTGCACCCGCTGAGCCGGCTGCACATGGGGACGGGCATCGCCGCCTATCTCAGCGCGCCCTTCTGGCTGGGTTTTCTCATCCTCGGCCTCGCGGTCTCGCTCCAGGCCCACTTCCTGCGGCCGGAGTATTTCCCGAAGTCGCATGCGCTCTTTCCGCAATGGCCGGTGGTCGATCCGGAGCGAGCGCTCTGGGTCTTCGCCGGGACCTTCCTGCTGTTGCTGGCGCCGAAGTTCATGGCGCTGATCGCGCTCATCGTCGCGCGGCGTGGGTCGGGCGGAATCCGCATCCTGGCGAGCGGTGTGCTGGAGATCCTCCTCTCCTCGCTGCTCTCGCCCGTGACGATGCTGACCCAGGCGCAGCAGGTGGTCGGCATCCTGCTCGGACGCGACGGCGGCTGGACGACGCAGCGCCGCGAGGGCGAGACCATCACCTTCCGCGCGGCGCTCCGTCTGGCGCGCGCGCAGCTTCTCCTGGGCGTCGTGCTGGCGGGCCTGGCGCTGGCGATCAACCCGCTCCTCGCCGCCTGGATGGCGCCGGTGCTGGTCGGGCTGCTGTTGGCCCCCTGGCTCATCGCCTGGACGGCCAGCGTGACGCTCGGCGCCTGGTTGCGGGCTCGCGGGGTTCTGGGCGTGTCGACTGAGGAGGCGCCCTCCGGCGTTCTGCTGCTCGCCGCCCGCGAACGCCGCGAGATGGAAGCGGCCCGCGGACCCGTGGGCCGCGACACGCCGGAACTGGCCTCGGCGACCTGATCCGCTCCTTGCGGGCTCAGACCGCAGCCGGCTCCTCGCTGCCTTCGACCAGCGCCGTCCGCAGGGCGCGGATCCGGCTGGTGAGTGCGGTGATATCATCCACCGTCATCCCG
>JAQGHZ010000740.1 GCA_028291485.1 Rubritepida sp.
CGGGATGACGAATTTTCTCTTCCATCGCAGCACGACCCTCATCGCGCCGACCTGCTACCTGCAGGATCTCTTCACGACACCCGCCTCGCGTGGAAAGGGCGTCGGCCGCGCGCTGATCGAGGGTGTCTACGAGCGGGCGCGGGCGGCCGGCTGCCCGCGAGTCTATTGGCAGACGCACACGACCAATGCGGCGGGGCGGATGCTCTACGACAAGGTGGCGCAGCACTACGGCTTCCTCGTCTACTCGAAGCCGTTGTAATCGTTGGTCGGCCGATTAGGCCCGAAGCGATCGGACGTCAGCCACCGGCCGATTCACGCTTCAGCCAAGAGGCCTGAAGCGATCGGATATCCAGCCACCGGCCGATTCACGCTTCAGGCAAGAGGCCTGAAGCGATCGGACGTCAGCCATGCGCCTCCACCATCGCGACCAGCCCTTCCAGGATCTGCGTCGGCGAGGGCGGGCAGCCCGGGATCACGAGGTCCACTGGCAGCACCGCCTCCACGCCGCCGAGCACGGCGTAGCTGCCCTTGAAGACGCCGCCATCCACCGCGCAGTCGCCGAGCGCCACGACCCACATCGGGTCCGGCGTCGCGGCGCGGGCGCGCAGCAGCGCCTCGGCCATGTTGCGCGTCAGCGGGCCGGTGACGAGGAGGATGTCGGCATGGCGAGGGCTGGCCACGAAGCGCAGACCGAAGCGCTCGAGGTCGTGCACCACGTTCTGCAGCGCGTTGATCTCGAGCTCGCAGCCGTTGCAGCTGCCCGCATCCACCTGCCGGATGGCGAGCGACCGGCCGAGCCGGGCCTGGCCCGCCTCGTCCAGCCGGGCACGAAGCTCGGCGACGATCTCGGACGCGACCGGCGGCGGCGGATCGGTGATGGGCCGCGAGACCAGGCAGCGCGCGAGCTTGGGCCAGAGCATCAGCCGGCCGCCGCGTCAGGTGTGCGGAACAGCGGCGCGTCGATGCGATGGTCCCCATCCCAACCGTCGAAGATGCGCAGGATCGGCGTCACGGTCTGCATCACAGGTCCACTCCGCTGTAGCTGCCGTTGATGCTTTTGTTGATGAGCGGGAAGTCGGCGAGGATGTTGCCGATCACCGCGGATTCCAGCAGCGGCCAGTGCAGCCAGGACGGGTCGCGCAGGTAGCAGGCCTCGATGAGGCCGCCATCGTCCAGCCGCATCCAGGCCAGGCATTCGCCCCGGAAGCCTTCGACCAGGGCCACGCCCTCGCCGCCGGCATGCGGCATGGGGGTAGTGAGCGCCTCGCCCTCCGGCAGCGCGGGCAGCCAGGCTTGCAGTAGCGCGATGGATTGGACGGCCTCGGCGTAGCGCTGGCGCCAGCGGGCATCGACGTCCGCGCCGGCCTGGGTGATGAGCTCGCCCGGCGGCAATTCGCGCGAGAGCAGCCGCGCATCGAAGGCTCGGCCTGCCGCGCGGCCGACCACGCCGCCGGGCGCGAAATCCTGGATGACCCTGGCACTCATAATGCCGGTGCCTAAGACTCGATCCTGCAGGCTCGCATGCTCCTCGTAATAGCCGAGGAGCACCGGCAGCTCGGCCGAGACGGTCGCCAGCGCGTCGAGCAGCGTCGCGATGCCGTCCGGCGTCAGATCCTGCGCCACGCCGCCGGGCAGCACGCGATCCATCATCAGCCGGTGACCGAAGGCGAAGGCGTTCGCGCGCAGCAGCCCCTCGCGCAGCAGGCCCATGCGCGCATGGATCACTGCGAAGGCCGCGTCGTTGGCGATGAAGCCGAGGTCGTTCAGGTGATTGTGCAGCCGCTCCAGCTCCAGCATCACCGCACGGATCGCCACCGGGCGCAGCGGGACCTCCACGCCCAGCGCCGCCTCGGCCGCGCGGGCGAAGGCGATGCTGTGCGCGACCGTGCTGTCGCCCGAGAGCCGACCCGCGAAGCGCGCCGCCGCTCGCGGCGACTTGCCCTGGATCAACGAGAGGAGGCCCTTGTGCAGGTAGCCCAGCCGCGTCTCCAGCCGGACGATGATCTCGCCCTGGATGTGGAAGCGGAAATGCCCCGGCTCGATGATGCCGGCATGGATGGGGCCGACCGGGACGACGTGGATGCCCGCGCCCTCCACCGGCAGGAATTCCATCGGGTACGGGTCCGGCTCGTGCCGCGGGGGCCGGCCGGAAAGCGGGCCCAGCAGCGGCCAGCGCCCGTGATCGAGCCAAGGTCGGTCGTCGGTGCCGCCCTCCGCGCCGATGGCCCAGAGGTCGCGCAGCGCGCGTTCGAACCAGGACGCGGCGGGGCGGGCGGGCGAGAGGGCCGGGATCCATCCCTCCATTGCGGGGACAGAGGCGAGGATGACCTCCATCCCTGCCGCATCGAGGAAGGCGGCATGCGCCATGCCCGGCTCGCCCCAGAGGCCGAGCAGCGCGAAACCGGGCTCCACGGCCAGCGCGTCGCGCAGCCGGACCCAGCCCGCGGCGTCCAGCACGTAGCGCGGCCAGGGACGGCATCCGGCGGGGCGGCCCGCCTCGATGATGGCGCGCGCGCTCATGACAGGGACCTCGCGGCATCGAGCAGCATCGCGGCCAGCGGCGCCGGCAGGGCCAGCGCCAGCAGCGCCGCCAGCAGCAGGTTCGTCCAGAGCGGCAGGAGCGTCGCGATGCCGGTGCGCAGGACGACCGGCTCCGGCGTCGGCTCGCCGAAGCAGAGGCGCTGCATGTTGTGCAGCAGCGCCGTGCCGGCCACGAGCAGGCCCAGGATCAGCAAGGGCAGCAGCCACGGCCATTCCCGCCCCGCCTCGGTGGCCAGCAGCAGTTCGGAAGCGAAGAGGCTGAAGGGCGGCAACCCCGCCAGCCCCGCGATGGCCAGCGCCAGGCCCCAGCCCAGCATCGGATGCGTCGCGATGAGTCCGCCGATCGCCTCCATGGTCTGCCCGCCCTTGAGCCGCGCCGCGCGCCCGATCGCGAAGAAGGCCGCCGACTTCACCAGCGAATGGCCCCAGAGGTGCAGCAGCCCCGCCATGTGCCCCGGCACGCCGCCGATGCCGAAGGCGATGGCCGCGATGCCCATGTGCTCGATGCTGCTCCAGCCGAAGAGGCGCTTGGCGTCGCGCCGGCGCCACAGCGAAAAGCCCGCCAGCA
>JAQGHZ010000748.1 GCA_028291485.1 Rubritepida sp.
TCCTGCCGGTCGTGTCGCTGACGGTGGCGATGGCCTCGGCCTGGCAATACCTGCTGCACCCGACCATCGGGCCGTTGAACTCCCTGCTGCGCAGCCTGGGCATCGCGGGCCCGGCCTGGCTCTCCTCCTCCGACACGGTGCTGGTCTCGCTGGCCGTGATCGGCGTCTGGGAGAATGCCGGCTTCAACATGGTGCTCTTCATGGCGGGGCTGACCGCTATCCCGCGCGAGCTGCGCGAGGCCGCCTCGGTCGACGGCGCACGCTCGGCGGCGTCGCGGTTCCTGCTGGTGACCTGGCCGCTGCTCGGGCCGACCACGCTCTTCGTCGTGACCATCACGCTGATCCGCAGCATCCGCGTCTTCGACACCGTGGCCGTGCTCACGCGCGGCGGGCCGAACCGCGCCTCGGAGACGCTGCTCTACACCATGTACACCGAGGGCTTCACCTTCCTGCGGCTCGGCTATTCCGCCGCGATCACGCTGGTGTTCCTCGCGATCGTGCTGGCGCTGATGCTCCTGCAGACGCGCGTGCTGGACAAGCGGGTGCATTATGACTGAGGAACGCACGCCCCTCCTCCGCGACCTGCCGCGCCTCGCGCTGCTGAGCGTGCTCGGCCTGCTGATGCTGGCGCCGTACATCTGGATGCTCTCGGCTTCGCTGAAGCCGACGGACGAGATCTTCCGCGCCAATCTTGCATTGATTCCCGAACGCTGGGCCGCCTGGGAAAACTACGGCCGCGTCTTCGCCCAGGTGCCCGTCGCGCGCTACCTGATGAACGGCGTGATCGTCTGCGGCGGGATCCTCTTCTTCCAGCTGCTCTTCGCCATCCCCGCCGGCTACGCGCTGGCCAAGCTGCGCTTCGCCGGGAAGGAATGGGTCTTCGGCGCTGTCATGTTCGGCCTGCTGGTGCCGCCGCATGTGCAGGCGCTGCCGCTCTATGTCGGCCTGTCCCTCATCGGCATGCTCGACACCTATGCGGCGCTGATCGTGCCCTCGACCATCTCCGTCTTCGCGATCTTCCTGTTCCGGCAGTTCTTCCGCTCGCTGCCCGACGACCTGATCCACGCCGCGCGCCTCGACGGCATGAGCGAGGGCGCCATCGTCTGGCGCGTGGCGCTACCCAATGCCTGGCCCGCCGCGACCGCCTTCGCGATCTTCTCCGTCGTGGCGCATTGGAACGACCTCTTCTGGCCGCTCATCGCCGTCACCGGCAACGCGCATGCCACCCCTGCCCTCGGCGTGCTGCATTTCCGCACCGACGAGGCGGGCGACGACTTCGCCGCGCTCATGGCCGCCTCCGCGATCATGACCGCCCCTCTCATCCTTGCCTTCCTCTTCGCGCAGCGGCGCTTCGTCGAAGGCATCGCCACCACCGGCCTCAAGGGTTGAGGCCATGACCCCGGAGAATTCCGACATGATCGATCGCCGCACATTGAGCCTGGCCGCCGCCTCGGCGGTGCTCTTCGCGCCGCGCGTCCTGCGCGCGCAGCCGGTGACCGAGATCACCGTGCACTACGCCCAGCCCGTCATCTACAAGGAGGCCTACGACGCCATCACGGCCGAGTTCGCCAAGCGCGAGCCGAACATCCGCATCAACTACGTCACCACGGTGAACTACGAGGAGGGCATGCAGCTCATCCTCCGCCAGGCGGCCGCGGGCGGGCTGCCGGATCTCTCCTACCAGGGCTTCAACCGCCTGCGCCTCTTCGCCGAGCGCGGCATCGCGCAGGACCTGACGCCGCTGCTGGCGCGCGAGGGCGATCCGGCCACACATGGCTACTCGCCGCAGATGCTGGCGCTCGGCCATTTCGGCGGCTTCCAGTCGGGGCTGGCCTTCGCCGCCTCCAACCCGCTCTGCTACTACAACCCCGACCTCGTGCGCCGCGCCGGCGGCAATCCCGACGCGATGCCGACCGACTGGAACGGCATCCTCGCGCTCTCCGCCAGGATCAAGGCGCTGGGCGACGGCACCGAGGGCATGCACTACGCCTGGTCGAGCGATGACTGGATGTTCTCCGCGCTCCTCTTCGGCCATGGCGGCCGCATGCTGACCGAGGACGAGCGCGACATCGCCTTCGCCGGCCCGGAGGGCCTCGCCTCGCTCGTCCTGCTCGACCGCATGGTGAAGGAGGGCGGCATGGCCAACCTCTCGCGCGAAGCCGCCGCCCAGGCCTTCGCAGCGGGCAAGATGGGAATGTTCTTCTGGACGACGGCGATGATCCGCGGCTCCGTCCAGCAGATCGGCCGCAACTTCCAGCTGCGCACGACCACGATGCCCATCATCGACCCAGTGAAGGGCCGCCTGCCGACCGGCGGCGCCGCCGGCATGCTCATCACGCGCGAGGGCCCGAAGCGCGAGGCGGCGTGGAAGTTCCTGCGCTTCTCGACGAGCCCGGAGGGCACGTCGCTGATGGCGCGCAACACCGGCTACGTGCCGACCAACCAGCTCGCCATCGACGACGACAAGTACCTCGGCGAGTTCTACCGCCAGAACCCGCTCTACGTGCCGGCGACGCGGCAGATGGCCATCAGCATTCCCTGGTACGCCTTCCCGGGCGCCAATTCGGTGCGCGTGACGCAGAGCGTGGTGAACAATTGCGGCCGCATCGCCGAGCAGCGCGCGACGCCTGAGGTGGCGCTGGCCGACATGGCCAGCGAGGTGCGGCGTTTGCTTCCGCGGCCCCGCGGCTAGAGCGTGCTGCGTTTAGGTTTGTTTGTATCCGTCATGTGCGAAGTAGTTTGAGCACTCGGCTGGTGTGATGGTGTCGAGGATGTGGCCGATGGCATCGCAGACGGCGTCCGGGGTTCGCTTGGCGGCTTTGCGCAACCCGTGCTTGAGCTTGGCGAAGAACTGCTCGATGGGGTTCAGATCGGGTGAGTATTTCGGCAGCAGGAAGAGTTTGGCGCCGGCCTGACGGATGGCGCGGCGCACCGCCGGGCTCTTGTGGCTGCTGAGGTTGTCCATGACGACAATGTCGTCTGGCCGCAGCGTTGGCACCAGCACCTGCTCCACATAGACCCCAAACCGCTCCCCGTTCATCGGCCCGTCGAGCAGCCAGGGCGCCTCGATGCGGTCCTGGCGCAGGGCGGCCACGAAGGTCATCGTGTTCCAGTGCCCGAACGGCGCTTTGGCCAGCAGCCGCTGGCCTCTCGGAGCCCAGCCCCGCAGTGGCGCCATATTGGTCTTCGTCCAGGTCTCATCCAGGAAAACCAACCGTTTGGGATCAATCTGCCCCTGGTAGTGTCGCCATTGCGCGCGCCTGCGTGCGACGTCGGGCCGATCCTGCTCGCTGGCGTGCAGCGTTTTTTTTGAAGCTGAGCTTCTCGGCGTGCACGAAGGCCCAGACCGCGCGGCCATCGACCTTCAGCCCGCGCTCGGCCAACTCGACCACCAGGCCGCGCAGCGTGAAATCCGCCGCATGACAGCGCCCGATCAGCCAGTCCCGATGCGTCCCGGCGATCTTGCAGGGCTTGTGGCCACCCATCTGGCCCGGCGCCAGACTGCCGGTCTGGCGAAATTTCCTGACCCACAGCACGGCGGTGCTGATTGCCACACCAAAACGCGCCGCAGCCTCGTTGCGCGACAAGCCACCAACCTCGACCGCCGCCACAACCCGCTGCCGCAAGTCCAGAGAATAGGGTGCTCCCATCCGGTGCTGGCCTCCCAATCCCAGCCAGCATCTTGAATCAGAGAGCGCCCCGCGTCGAAAAGCAAAAAATCGAATCAAAGTGAATGCAGCACGCTCTAATGGACAGGAGCTATCTCCTCGCGGCATGGGATCGAGGAGCTTCAACGCGCGCAAGTCCGAGCGTGTACCTCGGACCTCAGCCGAACAGAACGATGGCCGACCCTCCGTGTCGTCCGGCCCGGAGCCGTAGGCGAGGGGCGGGCGACAGCGAGGGGCGATCCGCACTGAAAGGGGGGCCTTTTTGTCGCCGATAGGGGGTCCTTTTTGGCTGCCGATTGACAATCGAGATTGCCGACGATCAGCCACGCGAGAGCGAAGCCCGCGCCGACAAGGGCGGGGATCCGCGGCGTCGAAACAGCATTAGCCCGGTGTGTAGCCCCGCAGCCGGGCATAGGCTGTCCGCTGCACGTCTGTGAGCGCATCGCGAGCCTCGAGGTGGACACGCAAGTGCGCGGCCCGTAGCGCGCCTCGAGCGTCCGCCGCGGCCGCCACGGCAGCGTTCAGGCTGGCAAAGCTCGCCGATCCGGATACGAAGACTTCGTCCAGAACGCGCTCACCCGCGATGAGCTGCTCGCCGAGCGGGATCACCTCAGCTCTCATGGCGGCGACCAGGCGGAGCATCGTCTCCCGCTGAGCAGGCGAGAGGCGCAGGGCATCGGTGAGTTCAAGCACGTGAACCGGCCCGGGATAGCCATTCAACTCCGCGGGCAACGCGAGTCCCATGCCGCGCCCAGCGCGCAGATCCGCAACCTCCGCCGACGACAAGCCCGCATACCGCTCCTCTGAGCCGCT
>JAQGHZ010000018.1 GCA_028291485.1 Rubritepida sp.
GAACCCCGTCCAGGCCAGCACGCCGACCGTCCCGCCGGAGCTGGCGGGTCTCCACGCCGCGCCGCGCGCGGGCTTCGTGGAGGCCGCGGCCCCCGCCACCGCCCCGCCGCCTTCCCCCGCGCGCCAGGTGTCCTCCGTCGCGGTCGCGCTAGCCTTTGCACCCGGCGGGTCCAACGGCTTCAGCCTGTCCCTCGAGCCCGCCGAGCTGGGTCGCGTCGAGATCCATGTGCAGCGCGACGGCGACACCCACAGCGTCCGCGTGACGGCCGAGCGGCCGGAGACGCTGGCCCTGCTCCAGCGCGACCGGCACGAGCTCGACCGCGGCCTCGCCGAGGCCGGGCTGCGCGTGGATTCCGCCGGCATCGATTTCTCGCTCGACACGCCGGCGGGCGGCGGCAGCGGCTTTGGCCAGGAGCCCGGTGCGGGTCAGCGCGGCGACTCCCGCGGCCATGCCGGCGGTACAGCCCGCCTGCCGGTGCCCGAGCGCGAGGCGCCGCCGCCGCGCGTGCTGCGCAGCCTGCTCGACCTCAACATCTGACGGAAAGGGACGCCCTTCATGAGCGGCACGGTCAACGGCACGAACGCGGCAGGCAGCACCGCCACGCCGCGCATCGCCAGCCCCACCACGGGCTTCGGCGCGGACTTCAACACCTTCCTCACGCGGCTGACGACCCAGTTGAAGAACCAGGATCCGACCAACGCCATGGATCCCAACGAGATGACACAGCAGCTCGTGCAGTTCGCCGGCGTCGAGCAGCAGCTGAAGACGAACACCAACCTCGAATCGCTGATCTCGGTGCAGCAGGGCGCGCAGCTCGTCGGTGCGGCGCCGCTGATGGGGCGGGTGGTCGAGGTGGAGAGTGACCAGCTCTCGCTGCAGGGCGGCCTGGCCACGCTGCGGCTGCCCCCTGCCGGCGAGGCGCGTCGCGTAGACATCGGCGTGCTGGATTCCCAGGGCAACCTGGTCCGCTCGGCGCAGGTGGACCTCAACAGCTCGACCCAGGACTGGGTCTGGGACGGGAAGGACACGGACGGCGTGCAGCGGCCGGACGGGGCCTACAGCTTCGTGCTGGTGGGCGCGACCACGGACGGCACGGAGGCGGAGGTGACTGGAACCGTGCTGGCGCGCGCGACCGGCGTGGAGCGGCGCGAGGGCGAGGTCCGCCTGAACCTCGGCACGCTGACGGTGGCCTTCGACAAGCTGCGCGGCGTGCCCGGGAACTGACGGCATGATTCACCGATTGCGTTAACCCTTCGGCAAGGGGTCCGGCGGCAAGTTCTGCCCAGGGCGCAGGATGCGCTCCGGGAGATTTCCATGTTGCCTTGCCATGCGCGACGTCCGGGGGGACCGTGCAGAACCTGATCGGGCAGCTTCGTGGGCTCGGACGCTTGCAGCTCGGCGCGCTGGCGGGCGTGGGAATCGGCGTGCTGGGGTTGATCGCCTGGCTCGTGCTGCGCGCCGGCACGCCGCCGATGGGCCTGCTCTATGGCGAGCTGGAGACGCGCGACGCCGGCGCCGTAGTGGCGGCGCTGGAGCGGCAGCGGGTGCCCTATCGCCTCGCCGCCAATGGCACGCAGGTGCTGGTTCCGGCCGAGGATGTGCCGCGGCTGCGCCTCTCCCTGGCGCGCGAGGGCCTGCCGGCCGGCGGCTCCATCGGCAACGAGATCTTCGATCGCGGTGAGAGCCTCACCACCACGCCCTTCCAGCAGGAGATGAATCGCCTCCGCGCGCTGGAGGGCGAGCTGGCGCGCAGCATCCGCGCGCTGCAGGGCGTGCGCGCCGCGCGCGTGCATCTCGTGCTGCCGCGCCGCGAGGCTTTTTCCCGCGAGCGCGCGGAAGCCCAGGCCAGCGTGCTGCTCACCATGCAGGGCGTGCAGCGGCTGGACCGCGAGGGCGTGCAGGCGGTGCTGCATCTCGTCGTCACGGCGGTGTCCGGGCTGCGGCCCCAGAATGTCTCGATCGTGGACAGCCGCGGCGAGCTGCTGGCGCGCGGCGGCCAGGCCCTCACCGGCCCGGCCGGCGCGCAGACGCAGGACGAGTTGCGGCGCGGGCAGGAGGCGCGGCTGGCGCGCGGCGTGGAGGAGATGCTGGAGCGCGTGCTCGGCCCCGGCCGCGTGCGCGCCGAGGTGGCCATGGAGATGGACTTCGACCGGGTGGAGACGCGCGAGGAGCGCTTCGATCCGGACAACCAGGTGGCCCGCAGCACGCAATCCACCACGGAGAACAACCGCACGCAGGAGCCCGGCACGGTCAGCGTCGGCAACAACCTGCCCGGCGCCGAACCGTCCGGCGGCGGCAACGGCAACACCGAGAGCAAGCAGGAGGAGACGACCAACTACGAGATCGGCCGCTCCACCCGCAACGTGCTGCGCGAGCATCCGGTCGTGCGCCGCCTGACCGTCGCGGTGCTGGTGGACGGCGTCGCCGAATCGCAGCCGGAAGGCCCGCCGACGCACCGCGAGCGCTCGCCGGAGGAGCTGGCGCGCATCTCCAGCCTCGTGCGCAACGCCGTCGGCTTCAACGAGCAGCGCGGCGACCGGGTGGAGGTGGTCTCCATGCGCTTCGCCGAGCCTGAGGCCACGACGCGCGAGACCGGGGCGCTTGGGCTCGACATCTCCCAGGCCACGCTGGCGCGGCTGATGGAGACCGCGGTGATCGGGCTGCTGATCCTGCTCGCCCTGCTGCTGGTGGCGCGGCCGGTCGCGCGGAAGCTTGCGATCTCGATGAACCCGATGCCGGCTCTGGCGGGTGCGGGCGGCGGCACGATGGCCCTGGA
>JAQGHZ010000038.1 GCA_028291485.1 Rubritepida sp.
TTTTTGCTCGCCTAGCCTACCGATGGTGGTGACTCGCATGGCGCACCGCAATCCCTGGGCCTTGGGGAGGTCCGAGAGGGCGACGCGCGGTGCCGGGCGGTCACGCCAGCCACTCGTGAGTCCGGCCCGCCCGGGGCATGGCTCGCGCACCCACCCGGGCCTTTAGGGGAGTGCCACATGTCCGGAATGCTGGCAGAGGTTGCTGAAGACGAACGCGCAACCAACCCGCTCGACGTGCTGGAACAGATCGTCATCGCCAATGAATGGTTGTTCGAGCGCCGCTCGGACGGCGAGATGGCGGCGGAAGCGCCGGGCAAGTGGTGCAATTACAGCCTCTTCTTCTCCTGGTCGCCCGACATCAGCGCCATGCACTTCTCCTGCGCCTTCGACGTGAAGGTGCCGGACCAGCGCCGCGGCCCCCTCTTCGAGCTGCTGGCCCTGGCCAACGAGCGCCTGTGGATCGGCCATTTCGGACTGGAGTCCGAAGAAGGCGTGCCGGTCTTCCGCCATGCGGTGCTGCTGCGCGGGGCGCCCGGCGCCTCAGCGGAATCGCTGGAGGACATGGTCGACATCGCCATCACCGAATGCGAGCGCTTCTTCCCCGCCTTCCAGTTCGTGCTCTGGGGCGGCAAGGCGCCGGGCGAGGCGCTCGAGGCCGCCATGCTCGACTGCGTGGGCGAGGCCTGACTTGTGCCCTCAAGCGCCGGGCGGCGGCTCCGCTGCCTTGGCTGCGCCGTGCCGCTGGAGCGCCCAGCCCGTAGGTTGAGTGGGCGGCGCTGGCCGCCTTGCGGCCAAATCCTTCGAGAGCTGCGCCGGACTTGCAGAGCGATGCCGTCTGTTCGGGCTCCGGGGCTCGCCTGATTGCCTGGGGCGGCTAGACTGAGGCAAACCGTCAGGATCGCCGCATGTCCCTCCCCCCTCTCCTCCTCGTCGGCTGCGGCAAGATGGGCGGCGCCATGCTCGCCGGATGGCTGGAGAAGGGCCTGCCCGCCGAGACCGTGGTGGTCGAGCCGCATGCTGCCGCCGTCGCCGGTTTTGTCGGCCGCGTGCGCCATGTCGCCGGTATCGCCGAGATCCCCGCAGGCTTCGCGCCGGCCGCCGTCATCCTCGCCACCAAGCCGCAGGAGGCGCCGAACGCGCTGCCCGCGCTGGCGCACCTGGTGAATCCAGGCACGGTCTTCCTCTCCATCATGGCCGGCAAGACGGTCGCGGGCATGCAGTCCCTGCTGGGCGGGGCGCCGCATGTGGTCCGCGCCATGCCCAACACGCCGGCCGCCGTGCGGCTTGGCTTCACGGTCGCCTGTCCCGGCCCGGGCGTGACGGTGGCGCAGCGCGAGCTTTGCAACACCCTGCTCTCGGCGATCGGCGAGGCCGCCTGGGTGGAGCAGGAATCCCTCATCGACCCGGTGACGGCCGTCTCCGGCGGCGGCCCCGCCTATGTCTTCCTGCTGGCCGAGGTCATGGAGAAGGCCGCGATCTCCCAGGGCCTCCCGCCCGATCTCGCGCGCCGCATGGCCCGCGCGACGGTCGCCGGCTCCGGTGCGCTGCTGGCCGCCAGCACCGAGGACGCCTCCACGCTCCGCGTCAACGTGACCAGCCCCAAGGGCACGACCGAACGGGCGCTCGCCGTGCTCATGCGCCCGGAGAACTGGCCCGCCATCATGGAGGAGGCCATCGAGGCCGCGACCGCCCGCTCGCGCGAGCTCGCGGGATGACGGCCGCCGTCGCCACCATCGGCTTCACCCGGACGACGGCGGAAAACTTCTTTGCACGGCTGAGGAAGGCGAAGGTGAAGCGGGTGGTCGACGTGCGGCTGCGCAACACCTCGCAGCTCGCGGGCTTCGCGAAGGCGGACGACCTCGCCTACTTCCTGAAGACGATCAACGGCATGGGCTACGTGCCCGAGCCCAGCCTCGCGCCGACCGAGGAGCTGATGAAGTTCTTCAAGACGGACAAGGGTGACTGGGAGGTCTTCGCGCGCGATTTCTCCGCCCTGATGAAGCAGCGAAAGGTCGAGAAGGCGCTGAGCCCGTCCTTCTTCGACGGCGCCTGCCTGCTCTGCTCGGAGGCGACCGCGCATCGCTGCCATCGGCGGCTGGTGGTGGAGTATCTCAACAAGGAATGGGACGGCACGCTGACCGTCGCCCATCTGTAGAATCTTGAATTTTCCGTGACTTGATGCCACTATCGCGGCGCCAACGGCCCCAGTGCGCGCAAAGCGCGCCTGAGGGGCAGGAAAAAGTAAGATGGTAAGATGGTAAGGCGGCTCAGGCCGCCTCGCCGGCCGCCCATCCGCTCGCCCAGGCCCATTGGAAGTTGTATCCGCCAAGCCAGCCGGTGACGTCCACCGCCTCGCCGATCACGAAGAGGCCGGGCACCTCCTTCGCCATCAGGTTCTGCTGCGAGAGCGAATCCGTATCCACGCCGCCCATCGTCACCTCGGCCTTGGCATAGCCCTCGGTGGTGGAGGGCGTCAGCGCCCAGGCCTTGAGCAGCGTGGCCAGCGCGATCACCGCGCGGTCCTGCAGATCGGCCATCCGGATGCCAGGCAGGTGCCGCTCGGCCAGCGCCTGGGCCAGCCGGGTCGGCAGGAACTCGCCGAGCACGGTCTTCGGCTCCGCCTTGGGCCGGGCGCGCTTGGCCGCCAGCAGCAGCGCGATCGCATCCTGGCCGGGCAGGAGGTCCAGCGTCACCGCCTCGCCCTCACGCCAGTAGGAGCTGGCCTGGAGGATCGCCGGGCCTGAAAGCCCGCGATGGGTGAAGAGCATCGCTTCCGGGAACTTCGCCTTGCCCGCCTTGGCGATCACCGGCAGCGACACACCTGCCAGCGGCAGCATGAGCGCGAGCTGCTCGCCGCCGAAGGCCAGCGGCACCAGGGCCGGCCGCCGCTCGACCAGCTTCAGGCCGAAGCGCGTCGCGGCATCATAGGCGAAGCCGGTCGCACCCATCTTCGGGATGGAGAGGCCGCCCGTCGCCAGCACCAGCGAGTCCGCGGCGACGACGTCGCGATCGGTCGCGGCGCGGAACTCCGTGTGGCGCGCGATCTCGGTCACGCGCTGGTTCAGCCGCAGTTCCACGCCGACGGCCTGCGCTTCCGCCAGCAGCATCGCCACGACCTGCCGCGCCGAGCCGTCGCAGAAGAGCTGGCCGAGCGTCTTCTCGTGCCAGGCGATGCGGTGCTTCTCGATCAGCGTGAGGAAGTCGCGCGCGGTGTAGCGGGACAGCGCGGATTTGGCGAAATGCGGGTTGGCCGAGAGGAAGCGTTCCGGCCGCACATCCCGGTTGGTGAAGTTGCAGCGCCCACCGCCGGAGATGAGGATCTTTTTCCCCGGCTCGTCGGCATGGTCGATCAGCAGCACCCGCCGACCGCGCTGGCCGGCGCGGATGGCGCACATCAGTCCGGCCGCGCCGGCGCCGATGATCAGGACGTCGTAGGATTCCACTCAACGATCCGATCGTGACGGGCTGCTTTGGCCAGTTGCGTGAATCGGCCCGCAATCGACGTTCTGACGGTGCGTCCGCACCGTCAGAGCCCGTGCGTCACCCGCCGGGTGTTGGAGGCGCGCAGGTTGCGCAGCCGCGCCAGCGCCCAGAGCGGAAAGATCCGCCGGTAGCCGTGGTAGCGCAGGTAGAAGACGCGCGGGAAACCCGTGCCCGTGTAGTCCTCCTCCGGCCAGTCCCCGTCGGGCTTCTGGTGCCGGGTGAGCCATTCGGCCCCGCGCTGCACGGCCTCGTGATCCGCCTCGCCGGCCGCCATCAGCGCCAGGATCGCCCAGGCCGTCTGGCTGGCGGAGCTCGGCGCGTGCTGCTGCACATCGGGGCGCGTGCCGCCGCGGCCGGGATAGCTCATCCCGTCCTCGCCCCAGCCGCCATCCTCGTTCTGCCGCTCGACGAGCCAGGCGACGGCGCGGCGCATGGCTTGGTGCCCGTGCGACAAGCCCGCCGCGTTCAGCGCCGTCAGCGCCGACCAAGTGCCGTAGACATAGTTCACGCCCCAGCGCCCGTACCAGGAGCCGTCGGCCTCCTGCTCGCGCAGCAGGTACTCGATGGCGTGCCTGGACGCCGCCTCGTCCCCTCTCCCGAGCTGCGCCAGCATGGCGAGGCAGCGGCCCGAGACGTCGGCCGTCGGCGGGTCGAGCAGCGCGCCGTGATCGGCGAAGGGGATGTGGTTCAGGTAGTGGAACGTGTTGTCGGCGTCGAAGGCACCCCAGCCGCCGCCCTTGGACTGCATGCCGACCGTCCAGTCCGTGGCACGCCGGATGGCGGGGTCGTAGCCCCCCTCTTTATGTCCTGCCTCGTCCCCCGCCTCCTGGCGGAAGCGGTCCATGGCGAGCACCACCACGGCGGTGTCGTCCACGTCGGGGTAGTGGGCGTTCTCGTACTGGAAGGCCCAGCCGCCGGGGGCGAGGTTCGGGCGTTGCCAGGACCAGTCGCCCTGGACGTCGGTGATCTCCTTGGTCAGCAGCCAGTCGAGCCCGCGCGCGACGGCCGAGCGCTCCTCGCCGCCGCCGGCCTCGAGCAATGCGTGGCTGACGAGCGCCGTGTCCCAGACCGGGGAGAGGCAGGGCTGAACGTAGGTCTCGTCATCTCTGTCCTGCACCAGCTTCTCGATGGAGGACCATGCGGTGAGCAGCCGCGGATCATCCTCGGCCACGCCCAGGCAGTGGTACATCATCACCGCATTGGCCATGGCCGGGTAGATCGCGCCGAGCCCGTCCTCGCCGTTCAGCCGCTCGGTGACGAAGCGCTCGCAGGCGGCTTCGGCGCGCATGCGATGGGTGCGCGGGAAGAGCGTGCGGGCCCGGTGCAGCGCGCCGTCCAGCCCCTTGAAGAGCGAGGCCCAGGGCTCGGCCTGATGCGCGCCGCCCGGCCATTCCTTCACCTGCTCGGGAGGCGTGGCGAAGAGCTCGTCGATGGCAGCGCCGGTCGGGTTCTGTGCCCTGGGCTGACGCGCGATCACCACCGTCAGCGGGATCAGCACGGTGCGCGCCCAGTAGCTGATCTTGCTGACATGGAAGGGGAACCAGCGCGGCAGCAGCATGATCTCGGGCGGCATCATCGGCACGGCGCGCCAGGGCACCGCGCCGAACAGCGCGAGCGCGGCCCGGGTGAAGACATTGCTGCGCTCGGCCCCGCCGGCGGCGAGGATGGCCTTGCGGGCGGCGACCATGTGCGGGGCGTCGGCGGAATCGCCGATCAGCTTCAGCGCGAGATAGGCCTTCGTCGAGCAGGAGATGTCGAGCGGCCCGCCATGGAAGAGCGGCCATCCGCCGGCGCAATTGCCGAGCTGCTCCGACTGCACGCGGCGCAGGTAGCGGCCGATGCGCGCCTCTTTCTCCGGCTGGATGCGGCCGAAGAAGTGGTGGAGCATCAGGTATTCGGCGGGGATGGTGCAGTCCGCCTCGAGCTCGAAAACCCAGTGCCCATCGGCGCGTTGATGCGCGAGCAGGTGCTGCGCCGCCTTACCGACGGCCTGCTCCAGCGTCTCGTTGTCCGGACCGGGCGAGCCTCCCTGGGAGGCCGAGGCGGCGCTCCCGGGCAGGTTCGGCATGATGTTCAACGCAGCATACCCCTTGTTTCCGCTCTAGAATCGGAACCCCAGCCGGAAATGAATAGGCCATTTGCGCCCCGCACCGGAAGGGCGGGGGAAGTTGTATCTGGGCTGTGTCATTCGCGCGACAGTGGTTCCCCCTTCCAGAGGCCCCCTTTGCCGGCCCATTCGGCCCGGGCGGAATCGAGGGTGAAGGCGAGGTAGGTGGTGGCGATCAGCGGGAGCGCCAGACCCCGCAGGGGCGAAAGCCCGAAGCGCCTCAGCATCGGCGCATAGGCCAGCGCCATGGCGGCCCAGGCGAGCAGGCCGAGACCCCGCGCCCATCCGTCACCGAAGACCGCGAGCAGCGGCGGCGCGAGATAGACGAGGCTCAGCGCGGCGACCATACCGAGCAGGATCAGCGGGTTGTAGAACAGCTGGGCATAGGCCGTGCGGACCACCATGGCGCGGATGGTGCCGAGGTCGTCATAGGCGCGCAGCGATCGGACCCGCTCGGTGAGGCCCAGCCAGATCCGCGATCTGCGGGCCGGCCGATTCAGCCCTCCGCGCCCTTCGGCGCCCCGGCCCTCGGGCAGCGCTCCCTTCATCAGCCCGGCGAGCGCACAGTCGTCGATGATCCGGCCTCGGATAGGCAGCAGCCCGCCCCTGTTCTCGAAGGCCGATCGGCGCAGCAGCACGCAGCCCCCGGCGGCCGCGGCGGTGCGCGCCCCGGGGTCGTTGGACCAGCGGAAGGGGTAGAGCATCTGGAAGAAGAAGACGAAGGCCGGGATC
This sequence comes from Rubritepida sp., assembly GCA_028291485.1. GTDB lineage: Bacteria > Pseudomonadota > Alphaproteobacteria > Acetobacterales > Acetobacteraceae > Roseococcus. The sequence continues at coordinate 6,323 of JAQGHZ010000038.1, forward strand.
AGCCAGCGCTCGGCCGCGCTCTCGCAGCGCAGCCGCGCCATGAGGGAGACGAGGTCACGGTCGTCGGCCAGGGCGCGCGCGACGAGGCGGCGCAGGCTGTCGGGCGAATGTTCGATGTCGGCATCGGTGAAGAGCAGGAATTCGTGCGCTTCGGCCTTCACTGCCTCCAGCCCCTGCTGCAGGGCGTAGAGCTTGCCCGACCAGCCCAGCGCCTTTCCCGTGCCGGTGACGACCAGCAGGCGCCCGTCGCCCGCGCCGCGCGCGAGGTCGCCCGTGCCGTCGGAGCTGCGGTCGTCCACCACGACGATGCGCAGCGGGCCCGGATAGTCCTGCGCCGTCAGCCCGCGCACGGTGGCGGCGATGGTCTCGGCCTCGTTGCGCGCCGGGACGATGGCGCAGACCGCAGGCCAGGACTCCGGCTCGGGCAGGCCTTCCGCATCCGAATCATCGTCGCGCGCGAGCCAAAAGAAGCCGCGGCCGACCAGCAGCACCGCCCAGGCGAGACAGGCCGCAAGTCCGATCCCTTGGGCGATCCAGGTCACCGCCGCAGCATCCCCGCCGCCTCGAACCAGTGGATGGCGTCCATCACGCCCTCCTGCCAGGGCCGCGCCTGGAAGCCGAGCACGCGCCGGGCCTTCTCGGCCGAGAAGAACATGTGGTGCCCGGCCATCTTCAGCCCGTCGCGCGTCAGCATGGGCTCCTTGCCCGTCACCAGCGCCATCATCTCGGACAGATAGGCCAGGGGGACGAGGGGCGCGCGCGGCAGGCGGAAGGGCCTGCGGTGCCCGCGTTCGAGGGCGATGAACTCCAGCATCTGCGCCAGCGTCACGTCCTGGCCGCCCAGGATGTGCCGCTCGCCGGCGGCGCCATGGTCCAGCGCCGCCACGCAGCCCGCCGCGCAATCCGCGACATGCACGAGGTTCAGCCCGGTCTCCACATAGGCCGGCATCTTCCCCCGCGCCGCCTCCAGGATGATCCGGCCGGTCGGCGTCGGGCGACGGTCGTAGGGGCCGATCGGGGTGGAGGGGTTCACGATCACCGCCGGCAGCCCCTCCTTCCTCACCAGGTCTTCCACCAGCCGCTCGGATTCGGTCTTGCTCGCCTTGTAGGGGCCGATGGCCTCCTCGGGCGTTGCCGGGTCCTCCTCCGTGGCGGGGGTGCCGTCCGCCCGCGGCTTCAGCGTCGCCACGGAGGAGACATGCACGATTCGCGGCACGCCGGCCTTCAGCGCGGCCATCATGACGGCCTCGGTGCCTCCCACATTGGTCGCCCGCATCCGCACCGGGTCCGGCACGAAGATCCTATAATCGGCCGCCGCGTGGATCACGCCGCCCACCCCCGCCATGGCGTAGGCGAGGCTCGGACCGTCGGTGATGGTGCCCAGCGCGTAGGAAATATCCAATCCCGCCAAGGTCTCACGCGCCGCCTTGGGCCGGACCAGCGCGCGGACGGCATGGCCCTGGGCCAGAACGGCCCGCGCCAGCGAAGCCCCCAGGAATCCTGTGGCACCTGTGATCAAGATCGTCGTGGGACGCATGGCAGTCTTGTGGCCGACCGCAATGCCATGGTCCATACGGCGAAAGGCCCTATATGACGCACATGTTCTCCCGACGCCTCCTTCTCGTCGCCCCTGGGCTGCTGGCCCTGGCGACTCCCGCCCTCGCCCAAACGGCCCCGGCCGACGTGGTCGATCGTTTCCACACGGCCCTGCTCGAGGTCATGCGCAACGCGCAGAACCTCGGTCCGCGCGGCCGCTACGACCGGCTGGTGCCCGTCATGAGCCAGGCCTTCGACCTCTCGGCCATGACGCGCATCGCGAGCGGCTCCAACTGGGCCAGCCTGCCGCCGGACCAGCAGGCCGCGCTGTCGCAGGCCTTCACGCGCTGGTCGATCGCGACCTATGCGGCGCGCTTCGACGGCTATTCCGGCGAGACCTTCACGACGCTGGGCACGCAGACGCTGCCGAATGGCGACGCCCTGGTGCGCACTCGCCTGAACCGGACGGACGGCGACCCTGTCGTCCTCTCCTACCTGCTGCGCGGCAACCCGCCCCGCATCGTGGACGTGTACCTCACCGGCACGATCAGCGAGCTCGCCTCGCGCCGGTCGGAGTTTTCCGCGCTGATCCGCGACGGCGGCGTGCCCCGCGTGATGCAGGAGCTGGAGACCCGCACGGCGCGGCTATTGGCGGCCTAAGAGCGCCTTGACCGCGGGCGCCGATCAAGGCGCCACGCGCGGCCCCGGGGCGTGCTAAACTGACGGCATGGAGCCCGCCCAGCCGAGGAATTTTCGGGAGTTCTGGCCCTTCTACGTGGGCGAGCACCTCGACGCGCGCAATCGCTGGCTTCACTTCCTCGGCACATCAGTGGCGCTGACCTGCCTCCTGGCCGCCGCAATCAGCGGCCGGCCCGGGTGGCTGGCAGCGGCTCTGGTGGGCGGCTACGCGCTGGCCTGGATCGGACATTTCACGATCGAGCGGAACCGGCCGGCGACGTTCCGATATCCCCTCTACAGCTTCCTGGGCGACTGCAAAATGTTCGCCCTGATCCTCACGGGCCGAATGGACCGCGAGGTCGCGCGCGTCCGGGCCGAGCGCGCCCGCGAATCCTAGTCCCCCGACCACCCTTCGGGCCCGTCACGCACCTCGCTTCCTGAGCTTTCGCACCGGCCGGCCCGGCCGCTTGGCGATGCCCGGTTGCACGCGCCCGCAGGATCGGCTTCCTTGTCGTAAGCCTTTGTATTTCTTCAGTTTATTGAAGACATATACAGATCTACCGATGAAGAGGTGAAGAGTGGTGCACATATTGGTCCGTGGGTTGTCTTTCGCCCTGGTCCCCTGCCTTGCCGCGGCCCAAGGGGTGGTGCAGACGCAGGAACCCGCCCCGGCCATCGAGCTCGATCCCATCGTCGTGCAGTCCTCCCGGCTGGAGCAGGCACGGACCGGCATCGCCCCCGCCCTCGGCGCCAGCGTCACCCGCATCGACCGCGAGACCATCGAGCGGCTGCCTCAAGGCGGCGGCGCCTCGCTCAACCAGGTGCTGCTCCAGGCGCCGGGCGTGGTGCAGGAGGCGCAGGGCGACCTCCACGTCCGCGGTGACCACCGGAACCTGCAATACCGCATCAACGGCGTGATCATCCCCGAGGCGATCAGCGGCTTCGGCCAGCTCTTCGACGCGCGCGGCATGCGCTCCGTGGAGCTCATCACCGGCGCGCTGCCGGCGCAGTTCGGCTATCGGACGGCCGGCATCGTGGACATCACGCTGCGCTCCGGCGCGCAGGATCCGGGCGGCACGGCGAGCCTCTACGGCGGCAGCTTCGGCCAGTTCCAGCCGAGCCTCGCCTATGGCTCGGCGGTCGGGCCCTTCGAGTACTACGTGACCGGCAGCCACCTGCGCAGCGACCGAGGCTTCGAGAACCCGACCAGCTCGCCCAACTCCATCCACAACAGCACCGAGCAGGTGCGCGGCCTCGTGAACATGGCCTATTTGCTGGACGACCGGACGCGCGTGGCCTTCATCGGCGGCACCAACCAGTCGCGCTTCGAGATCCCCAACATCCCCGGCCAACCGGCGCAGTTCACCGCCTTCGGCCAGAGCAGCTACGACAGCGCGAGCCTCCGCGCGCGGCAATGGCAGCGCTCCAGCTTCGGCGTGCTGGCCGTGCAGCACTCGCGCGACGCGCTGGACGTGCAGCTCTCCGCCTTCCTCCGGCAGACCTCGATCAGCTACGTGCCGGACACGGTGGGCGAGGTGGTCCTCTCCGGCGTCGGGGCCGAGACGCGCAAGCGCAACTATTCCGCGGGCCTGCAGGGCGACGCCTCCTGGCGGGTGGCCGAGGCGCACACGCTCCGCGCCGGCTTCTTCGCCTCCGGCGACATCACGCGCAACATCGCCAACAGCACGGTGCTGCCGCTGAACGCGCAGGGCGTGGCCTTCGACGCACCCTTCACCATCCAGGAGCGCGGGCGGATCGAGGGCCAGCTCTACGGCATCTACGCGCAGGACGAATGGCGGCTGACCGACGAGCTCACGCTCAACTTCGGCGCGCGCTTCGACGTGATGAACCAGCAGGTGAACGCCTCGCAGCTCAGCCCGCGCGCGAACCTGGTCTGGCGGCCGAGCGAGGCCACGACCATCTCGGCGGGCTATGCGCGCTACTTCACGCCGCCGCCCTCCGAACTGCTGACCAACCCGGCGCTGGCCCGCTACGTCGGCACCACCCTGGCGCCCGAGGTGCTGCAGGCCAGCCCGCCGCGGCCCGAGCGTGCGCACTACTTCAACCTCGGCATCCGCCATCGCATCGGCGAGAGCCTGACGCTGGGCGGCGAGGCCTTCTACCGCTCCGTCCGCGACATGCAGGACCTCGGCCAGTTCGGCAGCGCCTACATCTTCTCGCCCTACAACTACCGCGAGGGCCGGGTCTTCGGCACGGAGCTTTCGGCGCAATGGCGCCGGGGGCCGCTGCTGGCCTACGGCAACCTGACCCTCTCGCGCTCCGAGGGGCGCGGCCTCGTCTCCAACCAGTATTTCTGGAGCACGGCCGAGCTCGCGCAGGTGCAGAAAAAGTTCGTCCGCACGGACCATGACCAGCTCATCACCGGCTCGGCCGGCGTCGCCTACACGGCCTGGGAGGGCGGCAACGTGTCCTCGACGCTGGTCTATGGCAGCGGCATGCGGCGCGGCTTCGCCAACAGCCAGGTGGTGACGCCCTATGTCACCGTGAACCTCGGCCTGAGCCAGGAATTCATCATCGCCGGCGGCGGCAAATGGACCGCGCGGCTCGATGTGTTGAACCTCTTCGACCGCAGCTACCAGCTCCGCGACGGCACCGGTATCGGCGTCGGTGCTCCCCAATACGGCCTGCGGCGGGGCGTCTACGCCGGCCTGTCCCGCGCGCTTTAGCGTCCGATCGCTTCAGGCTCCTTCCGCCTGAAGCGTGAATCGGCCGCTCCACAAGGTTTGGAACGCATCGACATGAACGAAGCCCCTGATTTTTCCCTGGTCGCGCTGTTCCTGCAGGCCGACCTCGTGGTGAAGGCGGTGATGCTGGCGCTGGCCGCCGCCAGCTTCGCCGTCTGGACCATCCTGCTCGACAAGTCTTTCCGACTCCGGCGGCTGCGGCGCGACATGGCGGAATTCGATGCCGCCGGACGCGTGGGGCACGGACAGTCGCTCGAAGCCGGGCTCGGACGGCAGGTGCTGCAAGCCGGCGCCGCGCTCCGCTTCGATCCGGACGAGGATCGCCTCACCCGCAAGGAACGCCTGCGCGAGACCATGCGCCTCGCGCTGGCCGACGCGATGCGGCCGCTCGAGACCGGCCTGCCCTTCCTGGCGACGGTCGGTTCCTCCGGCCCCTTCATCGGCCTTTTCGGCACGGTCTGGGGCATCATGAACAGCTTCACGGCCATCGCGCGCTCGAACAACACGAGCCTCGCCGTGGTGGCGCCGGGCATCGCGGAGGCGCTGCTCGCCACCGCTATCGGCCTCGCCGCCGCGATCCCGGCTGTCATGGCCTACAACCGCTTCGTCGTCGCCGGCGCGCGGCTGCGCGGCGACGGACAGGCCGCCATCGCCCGCCTGGCCGACGCGCTCAGCGAGGCGCGCCGCGCGCCCGCCCTGGCGGGGGACTGAGCCATGGCCATGGCCGGACCGCCGCAAGGCGACGACGAGGCGGGCGCCCTGCCCCTCTCCGAGATCAACGTGACGCCCTTCGTGGACGTGATGCTCGTGCTGCTGATCGTCTTCATGGTCGCCGCGCCGCTCATGCTCTCCTCCGTGCCGGTGCAACTGCCCAGCGCGGCCGCCGCGCCGGCCACGCCGCCGACCGAGCCCATCGTCCTCACGCTCGACCGGGCAGGAAACGCCTTCCTGCGCGACGAGCCGGTCGAGGCGGGCGCGCTGACGGCACGGATGCGCCTGCTGGCAGCGGCCGGCACCGACCACACCGTGCAGGTCCGCGCGGATCGCGGGCTGGCCTATGGCGACGTGCTGGCCGCGATGGGCGCGGTCTCGGCGGCCGGCTTCTCCCGGGTCGCGCTGCTCGCCGAACAGCCGCCGCGCTGATGTTCGACGCGGCCCTCGCCTCGCCGGGCGGCCCGCCCATCGCGGCGGCCCCGAAGCCGGGTCCGGCGATCCATCCGGCCGCGCTGGCCGGCGCGCTGCTGCTGCACCTCGCGGGTTTCGGCCTGCTGGTCTGGGCGGCGGCCTCGCGCGAGCCCCAACGAGCCGAGGAGCGGCCGGCCATCGAACTCACGCTGGAGACGGTGGCTCCGGAAACGCCGGCCGCCGAAGCCGCACCGGCCGAGCCTGAGCCCGAGCCGCCACCGCCCGAACCCGAACCGCCACCCGTCGAGCCGCCGCTGCCGGAACCACCGCCTCCGGAACCACCGCCTCCGATTCGGGCCGAGGCCGTGGCACCGCCCCCGCCGCCCGCGCCCCGTCCACGGCCGCCGCAGCCGCCGCGCGAGCGCCGGGCGGCGCCGACTTCCTCCG
>JAQGHZ010000070.1 GCA_028291485.1 Rubritepida sp.
GCGCGGCGGGCCAGGTAGGCCTCGATCAGCGGCATGTCGAGCTGGCGGGGATGGGCGATGGCGTATTGCACCGCCCGCTTGGTGATCTCATTGAAGGTGATGCGCTGGACGTCGACGCCCTTCAGCGCGCCGGACTTCTCCAGCATGGCCTTCACATGCCACGAGATGGCCTCGCCCTCGCGATCCGGATCGGTCGCCAGATAAAGGTGCGTGGCGCCGCGCAGCGCCTGGGTGATGGCCTTGACCTGCTTCTGCCCGCGGTCGTCGGCCTCCCAGTCCATGGCGAAGTCCTCGTCCGGGCGGACGGAGCCGTCCTTGGCGGGGAGGTCGCGCACATGGCCGAAGGAGGCGAGGACCTTGTAGTCGCCACCGAGATACTTCTCGATGGTCTTTGCCTTGGCGGGGCTCTCGACGACGACGATGTTCGTCACTTCAGGGTCTGTCCTTACCGCCTCCGCCGCGATGGCACACGGAAGACGCTCCAGAGAGTTGATTCTGTTGATAACTCAGGCCAGTGCCACCCGATTGCCGGGCAGGTTCTCGATGCGTCCGGACATCTCCAGTTCGAGGAGCAGGGCCGAGAGCTTCGGGGCGGATAGCTGGCAGCGCCGACCCAACTCGTCAACCGCTATCGGTGTAGATCCCATCATTTCAAGGACTTGGGTGGCCGCGTCCGAGGCGGGAAGAGGGTCTTCGACCGGTTCTTCCGGCAATTCGGCCAGTAACGGCATCCGGAAAAGGGGCGTTTCGGCCGGCGCTTCGGGCAGGTGGAGGAGGATGTCCTCGACGGTCTCGGTGAGCTTGGCGCCGCGGCGGATCAGGTCGTTCGAGCCGCGCGAACGCGGGTCGAGGGGGTGGCCGGGGACGGCGAAGAGCTCCCGCCCGGCCTCGGCGGCGAGGCGGGCGGTGATGAGGGTGCCGGATTGCAGCGCCGCCTCGATCACCACGACGCCGAGCGAGAGCCCCGCCACGATCCGGTTGCGGCGGGGAAAGTGCCGCGCCAACGGCGCGGTGCCCAGCGGCGCCTCGCTCAGCACCAGCCCGCCCTCGGCGGCGATGCGGGCCTGGAGCGCCACATTCTCGCGCGGATAGGGCCGGTCCAGCCCGCCGGCGACAGCGGCGATGGTGGTGCCGGAGCGCAGCGCGCCGAGATGAGCGGCCGTGTCGATCCCGCGCGCCAGTCCCGAGACGACGCAGATGTCGCGCACGGCCAGCGCATCGGCCAGATCCTCCGCGAAACGGCGGCCTGTGCCGCTGGCATTGCGCGCGCCGACCAGGGCCACGCCGCGCCGGGCGAAGGCGGCGAGGTCGCCCTGGGCGGCCAGGACGAGCGGCGCGTCCTCCAACAGGGCCAGGAGCGGGGGATAGCCCTCGCCGCCGAGGAAGAGGAGGTGGGCGTCGATGGCCGCCAGCCCCTCCATCTCGCGCAGCGCGGCGTCGCGCGGCCAGGCGCGACGGCCCAACGCCTCCAGCGCGGCCTCGGGGCTGCCATGGCGCGACAGCAGCCGGCGATGCATGACGCGGCCCACGCCCTCGGTGCGCGCGAGGCGCAGCCGTGCGAGCGCGTCCAAAGGCCTACTTGCCTTCGCCGATACGGGGCTCGGTACCCGCGAGCAGCCGCTGGATGTTTCCTTTGTGCCGCCAGACCACATCGGCGCCGAGGACCAGCAGGCCGAGGGCCGCGCCCGGCGTCGAGAAGATCAGTGCCGCAATGGGCGCCACCACGATGGCCGACATGGAGCCGACGGAAGACCTCTTCGAAATCTTCGCCGCGGCCAGCCAGGTCAGCGCCGAGACGACGAAGATCGGCCAGGCCAGCCCCAGCATCACGCCGAGCGCCGTCGCCATGCCCTTGCCGCCCTTGAAACCGAGCCAGGGCGGGTAGCAATGACCGAGCACCGCGGCGACGGCAGCCGCCGGCTCCCAGCCGGGGCCCGCGATCCAGCCTGCCAGCCAGACGGCGACCGCGCCCTTGAGCATGTCCAGGAGCAGCGTCGCGGCGGCGAGCTTCTTGTTGCACGTCCGCAGTACATTGGTCGCGCCGATATTGCCCGAGCCGATGCTGCGGACGTCGCCGAGCCCCGCCGCCCGGGTCAGGACCAGCCCGAAGGGGATGGAGCCCAGCAGCGCCGCCAGGAGGATCGCGACCGCGCCGACCATCACGCGGTGAAGACCCGGCGACCGGCCTTGAAGGTGGCCATGACCTTGCCCTCCAGCGCCCGTCCGTCGAAGGGCGAGTTCTGCGCCTTGCCGGGCAGGGCGCCGGCCTTCACCTGCCAGCCGCGGTCGAGCCAGAAGAGGCAAAGGTCCGCCGGCGCGCCTTCGGCCAGCCGGCCGGATTCGAGGCCGAGCAGCTTCGCCGGCCGGCTCGTCAGCAGGGCCAGCGCGTCGAGCAGCTTTAGGTCCTCGCCATGCACCCGCGCGAGCGTGATGCCGAGCAGCGTCGCGAGGCCCACGCCGCCGGCCTCGGCCTGGGCGAAGGGCAGCCGCTTGTCGTCGGCGTCGCGCGGCTGGTGGTCGGAGGCGATGGCGTCGATC
>JAQGHZ010000133.1 GCA_028291485.1 Rubritepida sp.
GGATCGCGCAGGCCTTCTTCCGCGCCTCCCACGACGGCGACATCGGGGCGCTGCGCAGCCTGCTGGCCGAAAATGTGGTGATTCAATCGGATGGCGGCGGCAAGGTGCTCGCCTTCCGCAATCCGATCCTCGGGCTCGAGAAGGCCCTGCGGCTGTACGAAGGGCTGTACCGGAAGTTCCGGTCGGGTCCCGCGTCCTGGACGCAGCCGCAATGGATCGACGGGCTGCCGGGCTTCGTCAGCCTGGAGCGCGGCATCCTCCAGACCACGGCCTTCGAGATCGAGGATGGGCGCATCGCCGCCATCTACATCACCCGCAACCCGGACAAGCTGGCGCGAGTGGTGAAGGCGTCCGAAACCTAGAGTCCGATCGGTCGAGGCGGAAACGCCGAAGCCATGAGATCGCCCTCTCAGTAATATGCCAAAGCGTGATTCAGCGAAGCTGATCACGCTTTAGCCGTCGCCGCGTCGGGCCGCCTCCACCATCGCGCGGATGGCCCAGTGCTTCACCGCGCGCCCCTCGGCTTCGTCGAGCTGCAGCACGTCCTTCACCACGATCATGGCCTCCGGACCCATGACCAGTGCGACGGCCTTGGCCAGCCGGTCCAGCGCCTCGGGCGTGAACTGCCCCGCCGCGGGGGCCAGCGCAGCCTCGATCAGCGGCGAGCGGCGGTTCTGGCGCGGGGGCACGCCCTCCTCGCCGGCATGCTGGAGGAGATGCGCCAGCACCAGGCGCATCGTGCCCTCGTGGGCCAGCGTCATGTCGTGCAGGACGGTGTCGACGCGCTCCAGCCGGCCTGCGGCGTCGTCCGACGGCAGGCCCTGGAACAGCGCCTCCGGACTGGGCGTCGCGACGTCGAAGGAGGCTTCGAGCAGGAGCTGCTCCACGCTGGGGAAGTAGCGGTAGATGGTGGCACGAGAGACCAGGGCCTCCTCGGCCACCTCCTCCAGCGTGGGGGTGCGGCCCTGGCGGATGAGGCGGGTCGCGGCCTGGAGCAGGTCCTTGCGGGTGCGGCGCTTCTGGTTGGTCAGTCCCGTCTCGGCCACGAATCAGTCCTGGGGCAGCTGCTGGAGGATCGCGGCAAGGTCGACCCACACGTTCTCGCGCCGGATATCGCCCGTCCCGGCGAATTCCACCACGTGCAGCAGCCGGAATTGGAGCGGCCGGCCGCGGCCGTCGAGACCGAAGGGCCGGCCCGGCGCATGGCCGTTCCAGACGGATTCATCCACGAGAAAGTCCTCCCCGTAGAGGCGGCGGATGCAGCGGATCTGCCCGTCCGAAAGATCGGAGAACAGCGTCTCGTAGAAGGGCCGCGCCGCATCCGGGCCGCGCGTGGGGCCGGTGGGCCAGCCGACGATGTCGTGCTCGACGTCGGGCGTGAAGGTGCGCAGCACGCCCTCCACGTCATCGCGCGCCTCGAAGCCGAAATGCTCGTCGATCTTGCGGTCCATCTGGGCGGGGGTGAGCGGCATGACGTTCTCTCCTATCGGGGCATGACGGGAACGAAGTCGAAGACGGGCGTCGTCGGTTCGCCGCGGGCGGTGCCGGGCAAGAAATCCGTAATGAGATTCAAATCTCAATACAACATGAAAATCTCGCGTACCCGCCGTTATGGGCAGGCCGGCGTTTCACGGATGATCTGCGGGAAGGGCTATCCGCTCGGCGGACGGCCGATCCAGCCGCGTATGTGGTCGATCTTGCGGTTGCCCCATTCCATCGCCTTGTGCTCGCGCGCCTCGATGGTCGGGAGGAGGTGCGGCCAGCGGCGGTCCAACGCACCTACGCTACGCTGCGCCCAGGCGTATTGGTCGCGCAGGATGAAAGTCCCGAGGGCGACGAAGACGAAGCCTGGCAGGATGGGAAGGACCAGGCCAACCGGGCCCAGGACCAGGCAGCCGATGCCGATGGCCTTGCGACGGAGACAGGGGCGATACTCGATCATGCCCTGAAAGATGGAGACGTTGTCATCCGGGTTCAAGCGAAATGGCCGGCGGAGGACAGGCCAGGATCATGACGGCCCGTAGTGCCCGATGAGCGGGGATTTGATCCTGCGGCCGGGCGCGGATCTCTCCGCGCCGGCCTCGCTGCTGGCGTGGGTGCGGGGCTGTTCAATCTGCGCGCGTCGCGCTGAGCATCGCCGCGAGCTCCGGCGAGACGCCGGAGGTGCTGCGCCCGAAAGCCGCGGCAAAGCTGCCGACCTTCGGCTTAGGCAGCCGAAGCGATACGAGCGCCTCGGCAAACTTCACGCCACAGGCGATGCCGTCGAGCAGCGGCACCTGCGCCTCGGCCTGCAACCTGTCGGCCATCCCGGCCAGGGCCGCGCCGCCCAGGATCACCGCATCCGCGCCCTCGGAAACGGCCTGCGCGATGCCGCCGGCGACCTTGCGCGCCACACCCTCCGGATCGCGCACCGTTTCCTGCGGCGTCGCGTCCACGCCCACCAGCGAGGCCAGCCGCGAGGACAGCCCGTGCGCCGCGATCCGCTCGCGATAGGTCTCGGTGCCGCCGAAGGTCACCAGCCCGAAGCGTCCGCCCAGCAGGCAGGCGGCGAAGCAGGCGGCCTCGGTCATCGCCACCACCGGGCAGGGCATGAGCTGCCGCGCCGCCTCCAGCGCCGTGTCGTGGCTCACCGCCAGCAGCACCGCGTCCACCTTCCCCGCATGCGCGGCCAGCAACTCCAGCAGCGCATGCCCCGCGACGATGTTTTCCGCGCGCGTGGAGATCACCTCCGCGCCGAAGCGCGGCGTGGCGGCAAGGATCTCCGTGCCGTCAGCCGCGGCTGCGCGCGCCGAGGCGGCGCAGAGCTGCGTGATGGCCTCGGTGGTGTTGGCATTGGCGACGAGCAGACGCATCCTGAATCCCCTGGCGTTGCCCGCCATACGAAACGAGGATTCCATGGAAGCCAAGCTCGACCTGCCCTTCGACGCCGAGGAAATGCTTGCCGGCCTCCGCACCTGGGTCGAGTGCGAGAGCCCCACGCATGACGCCGCGGCGGTGAACCGCATGATGGCGCTGGCCGCGCGGCACCTCGCGATCATGGGCGCTGTTGTGGAGACCATCCCCGGCCGCATGGGCCTCGGCGACTGCGTGCGCGCCCGCTTCCCGCACAAGAGCAGCGAGCCCGGCATCCTGGTGATGGCGCATCTCGACACGGTGCATCCCGTCGGCACGCTGCAGAACGGCCTGCATTTCCGCCGCGAGGGCGACAAGGCCTATGGCCCCGGCATCCAGGACATGAAGGGCGGCACCTACCTCGCCATCGAGGCGATCCGGCAGCTCGCCATGGCCGGCATCGCGACGTCCAAGCCCGTCACCGTGCTGCTGACCTGCGACGAGGAGATCGGCAGCCCCTCCACGCGCGATCTCATCGAGGCCGAGGCCTCGCGCCACTCCATCGTGCTGGTGCCCGAGCCGGCGCGGCCGAATGGCGGCGTCGTCACCGGCCGCTACGCCATCGCTCGCTTCAACCTGCGCACCACGGGCCGGCCGAGCCATGCCGGGGCGCGCCTCGGCGAGGGCCGCAGCGCCATCCGCGAGATGGCCAAGCAGATCGTCGCCATCGAGGACATGACCACCGAGGCCTGCACCTTCTCGGTCGGCGTGATCCACGGCGGACAATGGGTGAACTGCGTGGCGACCTATTGCGACGCCGAGAGCCTCTCCATGGCCAAGCGCCAGGAGGATCTGGACGCGGCGGTCCAGAA
>JAQGHZ010000170.1 GCA_028291485.1 Rubritepida sp.
AAGTTGGCGACGCCATTGCGGAGATCATGAAGCGGGAGGGGATCGAGGTCCTCACCGGCTACCCCGTGAACCATCTCATCGAGAATTGCGCGGCGATCGACATCCGCCCCGTGATGGTGCGCCAGGAACGCATCGGCCTGCACATGGCGGACGCCATCAGCCGCGTGACGTCAGCGAAGAAACTCGGCGCCTTCTGCATGCAGCACGGGCCGGGCGCCGAGAACGCCTATGGCGGCGTCGCGCAGTGCTTCGGCGAAAGCATCCCCGTGCTGGTGCTGCCGATGGGCTATCCGCGCCGCATCGCGCAGGTGCCGCCCAACTTCAACAGCACCGTCCAGATGCGCGGCATCACGAAATCCGCCGAGGCGATCATGAGCGCGGCGGAGGTGCCCAACATCATGCGCCGCGCCTTCGCGCGCCTGCGCAACGGCCGCGGCGGGCCTGTCATCGTCGAGATCCCGACGGACATGTTCAACGAGGAGATGCCGGCGGACTGGAGCTACACGCCCGTCGTCGTCACGCGCAGCGGTCCCGATCCCATCGACGTGAAGCGCGCGGCCGAGATGCTGGCCAGGGCGCGCCGTCCGGTGATCTATGCGGGCACCGGCGTGCATTGGGCGAAGGCCTGGCCGCAGCTGAAGGAGCTCGCGGAACTGCTCGCCGCGGCGGTCACGTCGAGCCTCGGCGGCAAGTCCTCCTTCCCGGAGGATCATCCGCTGGCGCTCGGCTCGGGCGGCCTCGCCATTCCCAAGCCGGTGCGCCACTTCCTCGACAATGCCGACGTGATCTTCGGTATCGGCTGCTCCTTCACCGAGACCAACTTCGGCGTGAAGATGCCGAAAGGTCCGAAGATCATCCACGCGACGCTGGATCCGGACCATCTGGAAAAGGACCAGCGCTGCGACATCGGCCTGGTCGGCGATGCCGCGCTGGTGCTCGACGCGCTGCTCGCGGAGTTGAAGGGCATGATCAAGGAGGCGCGTCCGCACAAGCCCGTGCAGGACGAGATCGAGACGATCCGCGCGAGCTGGCTCTCCGAATGGGCGCCGAAGCGCGACAGCGACGCCTCGCCGCTCAACCCCTATCGCGTGCTGCGCGACCTGTGGCGCACGGTGGATGTCGACAACACGATCATCACGCATGACGCCGGCTCGCCACGCGACCAGCTCTCGCCCTTCTGGGTCGCGCGCACGCCGCTCTCCTATCTCGGCTGGGGCAAGACGACGCAGCTCGGCTACGGGCTCGGCCTCGCCATGGGCGCGAAGCTCGCCGCACCGGACAAGCTCTGCATCAACGTCTGGGGCGATGCGGCCATCGGCTTCACGGGCATGGACTTCGAGACGGCGGTGCGCGAGCGCATCCCCATCATGTCCATCCTGCTGAACAACTTCTCGATGGCCATCGAGCTGAAGGTCATGCCGATCAGCACGGAGAAGTTCCGCAGCACCGATATCAGCGGCGACTATGCCGCCATGGCCCGCGCCTTCGGCGGCTACGGCGAGCGCGTGGAGAAGGTCGAGGACATCATCCCCGCGATCAAACGCGGCATCGCGAAGACCAAGGAGGGGATTCCAGTGCTGCTGGAATTCATCACCTCCAAGGAGACGCAGGTGTCGAGGCTCTGATGGCAACAGTCCAGATCAACAACGTCCGCAAGGCTTTCGGCAGCACCGCGGTGCTGCACGGCGTCTCCGTCGACATCGAGGATGGCGAGTTCGTCGTCCTCGTCGGCCCCTCCGGCTGCGGCAAGTCCACGCTGCTGCGCATGCTGGCCGGGCTCGAGAACATCACCGGCGGCGAGATCTCCATCGGCGGGCGGGTGGTGAACACCGTGCCGCCGAAGGATCGCGACATCGCGATGGTGTTCCAGAACTACGCGCTCTATCCGCACATGACCGTCTTCGACAACATGGCCTTCTCGATGAAGCTGGCCAAAGCGTCGAAGGACGTCATGCAGACGGAGGTGATGCGCGCGGCGAAGATCCTCGGCCTCGAGATGCTGCTCGACCGGTTTCCGCGCCAGCTCTCGGGCGGGCAGCGCCAGCGCGTCGCCATGGGCCGCGCCATCGTGCGCGACCCGCAGGTCTTCCTCTTCGACGAGCCGCTTTCGAACCTCGACGCGAAGCTGCGCGTGCAGATGCGCTCGGAGATCAAGGAACTCCACCAGCGGCTGCGCGTCACCACCGTCTACGTGACGCACGACCAGATCGAGGCCATGACCATGGCCGACAAGATCGTCGTGATGGAACTCGGCTACATCCGCCAGGCCGGCCCGCCCCTGGAGCTCTACGACAAGCCGGCGAACGTCTTCGTCGCGGGCTTCATCGGCAGCCCCGCGATGAACCTGCTCGACGGCCGCATCGAGAACGGCGCCTTCCTCACGCCCGATGGCACCAGCTGGCCGCTGCCGCCCGTGCAGGAGGCCCGGCCCGGCCCCGCCATCT
This sequence comes from Rubritepida sp., assembly GCA_028291485.1. Lineage (GTDB taxonomy): Bacteria > Pseudomonadota > Alphaproteobacteria > Acetobacterales > Acetobacteraceae > Roseococcus. Next base: position 2,445 of record JAQGHZ010000170.1, read on the forward strand.
ACGGCATCCGGCCCGAGCACTTCCGCCTCGCCGGTGACGGCATGCCCGCGCGCGTCACGCTCGTCGAGCCCATGGGCAGCGAAACGCAGGTCATGATGCGGATCGGCGACACCGCCGTGAACGGCGTCTTCCGCGAGCGCATCTCGGCCAGGCCCGGCGACACCATGCCGGTGCTGCCCGCGGCCGCGCAGGCGCATCTCTTCGACAAGGGAACCGGGGAGCGCATGTAACCGGCCCACCGCATTCCACAGGGAGGACAACAAGAAAATGGCATACCTCATCAAACGCCGTGACATCGCCGGGATCGGCGCGGGCACCATGCTCGCCGGGACCGCTGCCGCGCAGACCATCCCCACCCGGCCCGCCACGGCGCCGCGGCTGCCGATCGAGAACGGTGCCACCCTGCGCATGCTGCGCCCCGTGCGCTTCGTGCAGCCCGACGAGGAAGTGTTCCGCGCCAACTGCGCACGCTTCACGGCGAGCACCGGCGTGCAGGTGCGCGTGGATTTCGTGGGCTGGGAGGACATCAATCAGCAGACCGCCGTCACCGGCAACACCGGCGCCGGCCCCGACGTCATCATCGGCTTCGGCGACGCACCGCACGTCTATGCCGACAAGCTGGTCGAGTTGACGGACGTCGCGGAATATCTCGGCACCAAGTACGGCGGCTGGAAGACCCTCGCCCAGCGCTACGGCAAGCGGCACGGCACCAACAACTGGATCGGCCTGCCCTTCGGCGCTTCGGGCGGCCCGCTGGTCTGGCGCAAATCTGCGCTGAACGAAGTGGGCTTCGAGCGTCCGCCCGAGGACCACGCCAATTACCTGCGCCTCTGCCAGGCTTTGAAGCGCGCCAACAAGCCCGCTGGCTTCGCGCTCGGCAATGCGGTGGGCGACGGCAACGGCTTCGCAAACTGGCTCATCTGGTCCTTCGGCGGCTTCCTCGTGAACGAGGACGGCACGCCGGGCATCAACAGCCGCGAGACCATCGCCGCGCTGAACTATCTGAAGGAGCTCTATCCGACCTTCATTCCCGGCACGATCGCCTGGAACGATATCAGCAACAACCGCGCCTATTCGTCGAACGAACTTTTCCTCACGGCGAACGGCGTGTCGCTCTACTTCTCGCTGAAGAACGATCCGGCGACCGCGCCCATCGCGGCCGACACCGAGCACACGCTGCTGCCTAAGGGCCTCGCCACCACCTCGCCCATGGCGGGCCTCACGCTGAACGCCATGGTGTTCAAGCACAGCCGCTACCCGAACGCCGCCAAGGCGCTGCTGCAGTTCCTTCTGGAGACGGAGCAGTACGATCCCTGGCTGCAGGCCAACCTCGGCTACTGGGCGCAGCCGCTGAACGCTTATGGCAACAGCGCCGTGTGGAGCAGCGATCCGAAGGTGTCGATCTTCCGCGACACGATGGATAGCGGTTTCTGGAACGGCTACCGCGGCCCCATCACCGAGGGTTCGGCGGCCGCCAACGCGGACTACGTCATGGTGCAGATGTGCGCCTCCGTCGCCTCCGGCCAGGCCACGCCGGAAGCCGCGGCGCGCGAAGCCGAACGCCGCGCGGCGCGCTTCT
>JAQGHZ010000184.1 GCA_028291485.1 Rubritepida sp.
GCCTTCAGCGTGGCCAGGGCCGGATCGGCGCCGGCGACGTCCCAGGGCTCCTTCGCGGCCACTTCGGCCAGGGCGATGATGCCCTGGATGACGGCCTGGAACTGCTGGTGGCCGAACTCGACCGCGCCCAGCATCACGTCTTCCGAAAGCTCCTTGGCCTCGGACTCGACCATCAGCACGCCCTCGGCGGTGCCGGCGACGACGAGGTCGAGCGCGCTCAGCTTGCGCTGCGCGGCGGTCGGGTTGAGCACGTAGCCGCCGTCGATGTAGCCGACGCGGGCCGCGCCCACCGGGCCGAAGAAGGGAATGCCGGACAGCGTCAGCGCCGCCGAGCAGCCGACCAGCGCCACGATATCAGGGTCGTTCTCGAGGTCATGGCTGAGGACGGTCGCGATGACCTGGACCTCGTTGCGGAAGCCATCCGGGAAGAGCGGGCGCAGCGGACGGTCGATCAGGCGGCAGATGAGCGTCTCGCTCTCGGAGGGACGGCCCTCGCGCTTGAAGAAGCCGCCGGGGATCTTGCCGGCCGCGAAGGCCTTCTCCTGGTAGTTCACCGTGAGCGGGAAGAAGTCCTGGCCCGGCTTCACGCTGCGGGCGCCGACCACGGTGCAGAGCACGATGGTGTCGCCCAGGCGCGCCATGACGGCGCCGTCGGCCTGACGGGCGACCTTGCCGGTCTCCAGCGTCAGGATCTGACCGCCCCAGGAAATATCCTTGCGGAAGTAATTATCGAACATGCATCGTCCTTCTTGCCCCGCGTCGGTACGGGGACTTTTGGACGCGATGCGGCAGGGTGACAGTCCGTCGCGAAAAACGCCCTTTGGGGATGGAGGCTTTCGGCGCTTCGGGGAACATGGGGGCCGGGGATTGCACCCGCGGCGAAGCCATGTGGCCGGAAACGCCGCCAGACCCGTCTTCCGTTCGGGGGGTTCGGAGGCTCTGACAACCCACCGCTGCGCGCGTGGTTGAGCCGGCCCTGGGCAGTCCCAGGGTCGGCTGGGCGGCCTTATGGACTGGATGGGCGGCGAGCGCCAGTGCGAATTCCGGGGCGGTCCATTGGGGGGGTCCGCCCCTCAAACGCCCCGGCAGGACCTTCAGGCTCCTGCATCTCCGGTCAGTTTTCGATTTGAAACCAAAGTCATGGAGTCCCAGGCGGAGCCGCCCGTCCTACAGGGAAATCCTGCAGGGCGATCCAGACGTCCACGGTCAACTGGATGGTATCCGACACGATGGGCCGGTCCGCCAACAAGCCAAACGCCGCGCGGCTGATCTCGCCCTCGGCCTCGAAGCGCACCGCGCCCGGCCGCCGCTCGATGAGGCGGGCCTGCATCCGGAAAGGGCGGGTGACATCGCGCAGGGTGAGCTCGCCCGTGATGGGGAAGGAGGCAGCGTCGCCCTGCCCGTTCGCCTCGCCGTGGAAGCGGGCCTGGGGGAAATGCGCGACGTCGAAGAAGGCCTCGGAGCGGAGTCGCTCGGTGGCACCCTGCAGGGACACGGTGACCGCCGTCATGTCGAGGACGCAGTCCACGCCCATCGTCATCGGATGCGCGGGGTCGAGCCTGAGCGTCGCCCGGAAGCGCTCGAACCGGCCCATGGCGGTGAAGAGCATCAGGTACCGGAACGTGAAGCCGATCTGGCCGCTGTCCTGGTCCAAGGCGTAATCCGCCCGCTGGGCCCGCGCCGGGAGCGCGGGCAGAAGGAATGGCGCCAGGAGAACCTGGCGCCGGATCATCCGGTCACGATCGGTGGGGGCGAGATCATGGCTTGCCCCCCGTCCCAGCCTAGCGGCGCAGGCCGAGCTTGGCGATCAGGACGTCGTAGCGCGACTTGTCCTTGCGCTTCACATAATCGAGCAGGCCACGGCGCTGGCCGACCAGGACCAGCAGGCCACGGCGGCTGTGGAAGTCCTTGGCGTGGGTCTTCAGGTGCTCGGTGAGATTGACGATGCGCTCGGACAGCAGGGCGACCTGCACTTCCGGGCTGCCCGTGTCACCGGGCTTCTTGGCATGTTCGACGATGAGCGCCGCGCGGCGCTCCGCAGTGATCGACATCGTGAAATCCTTCGGGTTGGCTGCTGTCGCAGCTGAGAGATGAACCGATCCGTTGGTCTAGGCCCCAACCCTCAGGTGGGGGCCATCAACCGCTCGGGCCGCAGCATCCCCTCTTCGAGGCGACACAGGCCGACGAACCGCTCCCCTGCCATCACACGGACCAGGCCCCCATCGGGGCTGGCCTCGGACGGAACCCGGCCCATCAGATCCACCAGACTCAAGGACTGGCCGAAACCGAGGCGGGCGGCCTCCCCTTCCACAACGGCCAGTGCCGGGATGTCGGCCAGCGCGGTCGTCAGGGGCAGAAGGAGGTCCAGCGAAGGGGGAGGCGTATCGCCCGTAACGACGATCCTGTCCAGGGCCACGCCGTCGGATTCCTGGAAGGGTCCGACCCGCGTGCGGCGCAGGGCGACGATATGGCCGACCGCGCCGGTGGCGCGGGCGACATCGCGGGCCAGCGAGCGCATGTAGACGCCCTTGCCGGACTGGACCTCGAATTCGGCCGTGTCGGCATCGGGGCGGGCGATGAGCACGAAGCGGTCCACCCGGGCCGGGCGGGCCACCAGCTCGACCACCTGGCCGTCGCGCGCGAGGTCATAGGCGCGCTCGCCGTTGACCTTGATGGCGGAATAGATCGGCGGGACCTGCATGATGTCGCCGGTGAAGGCGGGCAGCGCGGCACGGATCGCCTCGTCCGAGGGGCGGACGTCGCTCGTCTCGATGACCGCGCCGTCGGCGTCGTCGCTGTCGCGCGCCTCGCCGAAGCGCAGCGTGAAGCGATAGACCTTCGTGCCGTCCATCACATAGGGCACGGTCTTGGTGGCATGGCCGAAGGCGATGGGCAGCAGGCCGGTGGCCAGCGGGTCGAGCGTGCCGCCATGCCCGGCCTTCTGCGCGTCATAGGCGCGCTTGACCTTGTTCACGACGTCGGTGCTGCCGATGCCGCTGGGCTTGTCGATGATCAGCCAGCCGTCGATCTCGCGACCACGGGGCTTTTTTCTCTGATGACGGGGCATGGTCTTGAGTTGGCGAGTCCGTGATGAAGGGCGGGTTCTACGCGGTTGCGCGGGGATGGATAGGGCTGATTCACCCGGGCCGCAGAACCTGCGGGCAATCCTGGCCTGCGCGGCGGATCGCCTATTCGGGCTTTTCGTCCGACGCCCCATCCGGCGCCCCGTCCGAGGCCCTGTCCGGCGTCGCGGTCAGGTCACGCGCCACCGCCGGCTGCTTCATCAGCACGTCCATCTTCATGGCGTATTCGAGCGCCTCGTCCGGCTGGAAGTGCAGGGCGGGCGCGAATTTCAGCCGCACCGACTTCGACACCTGCCCGCGCAGGAAGGCACTGGCCCGCTTCAGCGCCGCGAACTGCTCCGGCGGCACGTCGCGGCCGAGGCCGCTGATGAAGGCCGTCATGTGCTTGAGGTCCGGGCTCGCCCGCACCTCCGTCACGGTGATGCGCGCATTGGCGAGGTCGGGGTCGCGGAAATCCCCGCGCTCGAAGACGGCCGCCAGGGCGTGACGCACCTCTTCCGAGACGCGGAGCTGGCGCTGCGAGGGCGCGCCGGGCGGGGTGTCGTTGTGGCGCTTGGCCATTGTCTTCTCTCTGGGTCTCGTCTCTCTGGAAAGCAAAAGGCGCGGCGGGCTGCCCCGCCGCGCCCCAATCACTCGAACCGCCAAAATCAGGCGGCTGCGACGGTCTCCGTCTCGAAGCACTCGATCTGGTCGCCGACGCGGATGTCGTCGTAGTTCTTGAAGCCCATGCCGCATTCGTAGCCGTTGGTGACTTCGCGGACGTCGTCCTTGAAGCGGCGCAGCGTGCCGAGCTCGCCCTCGTGGATGACGATGCCCTCGCGGAGCAGGCGCACGCCGCAGCCGCGCTTCACCACGCCCTCGGTCACGCGGCAACCCGCCACGTTGCCGAGGCGCTTGACCTCGAAGACCTGCAGGATGGACGCGTAGCCAATGAAGTTCTCGCGCTGCACCGGCGCCAGACGCGACTTGAAGATCGCCTCGATGTCGTCGGACACCTGGTAGATGATCGAGTAGTAGCGGATGTCCACGCCGTCCCGCTGGGCCATCTCGCGGGCCTGCGTCGTGGCGCGCACGTTGAAGGCCACCACCACGGCGTTGGACGCCTTGGCCAGCTGGATGTCGCTCTCGGTGATCTGGCCGACCGCCGAGTGCAGCACGCGGATGCGCACCTCCTCGTTGCCGAGCTTGCCGAGGGTGACGTTGATCGCCTCCGCCGAGCCCTGCACGTCCGCCTTCACGACGACCGCCACTTCCTTCTGCTCGCCCGCCTGGATGCGCGCCAGCATCTCGTTCAGCGAGCCACGGCCCGCGCCGATCGCGGCCGCAATCTTGTCGCGGGCACGGCGGGTCCGGAATTCGCTGACCTCGCGCGCCTGGGACTCGCTCTCGACGGCGATGAAGTTCTCGCCGGCTGAAGGCACGCCCGACAGGCCGAGGATCTCCACCGGCACGGACGGACCAGCCGACTTCACCGGCTTGCCAAGATTGTCGACCAGCGCGCGCACGCGGCCCCATTCGGAGCCGGCCACGACGATGTCGCCCTGGTTCAGCGTGCCGTTCTGCACGAGCACCGTCGCCACCGGGCCACGGCCGCGGTCGAGCTTGCTCTCGATGACGGTGCCCTCGCCGGCGCGGTCCGGATTGGCGCGCAGGTCGAGGATCTCGGCCTGGAGGACGATGGCCTCCAGCAGCTTGTCGAGGTTCGTGCCCTTGGTGGCCGAGACCTGGATCTCCTGCGTGTCGCCGCCCAGGCTCTCCACCACGATCTCGTGCTGCAGCAGTTCCTGCCGCACGCGATCCAGGTTGATGCCCGGCTTGTCGATCTTGTTCACCGCCACGATCAGGGGGACATCGGCGGCACGGGCGTGCTTGATGGCCTCGATCGTCTGCGGCATCACGCCGTCATCGGCCGCGACCACCAGCACCACCATGTCGGTGACGCCGGCGCCGCGGGCGCGCATCGCCGTGAAGGCCTCGTGGCCCGGCGTGTCGATGAAAGTCACGCGGCCCTGCGGCGTCTCGACCTGGTAGGCGCCGATATGCTGGGTGATGCCACCCGCCTCGCGCGCCGCCACATCCGTCTTGCGAAGGGCGTCGAGCAGGCTCGTCTTGCCGTGGTCGACATGGCCCATGATGGTGACGACGGGCGGACGCGGCTGCAGCGCCCCGTCCTCGTCGACCATACCCTCAAGGCCCATCTCCACGTCGTCCTCCGCCACGCGCTTCACGCGGTGGCCGAATTCCTGCGCGACCAGCTCGGCCGTGTCGGCGTCGATGCTCTGGGTCAGCGTCGCCATCACGCCCATGCGGAACAGCGCCTTCACCACCTCGCCGCCACGGGCGGCCATGCGGTTGGCGAGTTCCTGGACCGTGATGTTCTCCGGGATGATCACGTCGCGCACGACACGCTCCTGGCCGGCGCGGAGGCGGGCCAGCTCCTGCTGCCGGCGCTCGCGCTCGCGGGCCCGGCGAACCGAAGCCATCGAGCGGCTGCGCTCGTCCTCGCCATCCATCGCGGCGGCGACGTCGATTCGGCTGCCACCCTCGCGGCGGCCGCCGGCGAGCGGCGTCTTCTTCACGGGAAGCGCCATCGGCCGCTTCACACCGCCGGGCGACGTGAAGCCACCGGGACGGCGCGCCGGACCGCGACGGTCATCTTCTTCTTCGCCGCGGGCGCGCGGGTTGAGCGAAAGGCGCGCCGCGGGTGCGGAGGACGGCGGCGGGTTGGTCGGCCGGACGGCCGGGCCCTGCGTCGCACGG